>JAFRRR010000084.1 GCA_017428035.1 Bacteroidales bacterium
GCGATGATCTTGTGGAGATTCTCTACGGGAACGCGGTCCTGGGTCATTGTGTCGCGGTAGCGGACAGTGACTGTATTGTCGGTGAGAGTGTCGTGATCCACTGTGACGCAGATCGGGGTGCCGATGGCATCCTGACGGCGGTAGCGGCGGCCGATGGAGTCTTTCTCGTCGTACTGGCAGTTGTAGTCCACACGCAGAGAATGCAGAATCTCGCGGGCCTTCTCGGGCAGACCGTCCTTCTTGACCAGCGGCAGGATAGCAGCCTTGACGGGAGCCAGTGCCGGAGGCAGGGAGAGAACCACGCGCTTCTCGCCACCCTCAAGCACCTCTTCGTGATATGCACTGGAGAGAACAGCCAGAACGGTGCGGTCCAGGCCGATAGAGGTCTCTATCACGTAAGGAACATAACTCTCGTTGGTCTCGGGGTCGAAGTACTGCATCTTGCGGCCGCTCATACGCTGGTGGTTGCCCAGGTCAAAGTCGGTGCGGGAGTGGATGCCCTCAAGCTCCTTGAAGCCGAAGGGGAAGGCGAACTCGATGTCGGTGGCGGCGTTGGCGTAGTGCGCCAGCTTGTCGTGGTCGTGGAAGCGGTATTTGTCGTCGCCCAGGCCCATGGCCTTGTGCCATGCCAGACGGGTTTGTTTCCACTTTGCGAACCATTCCATCTCGGTGCCGGGCTTCACGAAGAACTGCATCTCCATCTGCTCGAACTCGCGCATACGGAAAATGAACTGACGGGCCACAATCTCGTTGCGGAACGCCTTGCCTATCTGTGCGATGCCGAACGGAATCTTCATACGGCCGGTCTTCTGAACATTCAGGAAGTTCACGAAGATACCCTGGGCGGTCTCGGGACGCAGGTATATGGTGCCCACGCCGCCGTCCACATTACCCAGCTGGGTAGAAAACATCAGGTTGAACTTGCGCACCTCGGTCCAGTTCTTGGTGCCGGAAATGGGGCATACGATGTCGCAATCTATGATGATCTGGCGCATCTCTTCCAGGTCGTTGGCGTCCAGAGCCTTGACCATACGGGTGTGAACCTCGTCCCATTTTGCCTTGCTGCGCAGCACGTTGGGGTTGGTGGCGCGGAACTGTGCCTCGTCAAAGGCGTCGCCGAATTTGCGGCGGCCTTTCTCGACCTCCTTGTTCATCTTCTCTTCCAGCTTGGCCAGATAATCCTCTATAAGGACGTCGGCGCGGTAGCGCTTCTTGGAATCCTTGTTGTCGATCAGGGGGTCATTGAACGCTGCCACGTGGCCGCTGGCCTCCCAGATCTTGGGGTGCATAAAAATGGCGCTGTCAATGCCCACGATGTTGTCGTGCAGGCGGACCATAGCGTCCCACCAATATGTCTTGATGTTGTTCTTGAGCTCCACGCCCAGCTGGCCGTAGTCATAAACGGCTGCCAGACCGTCATAAATCTCGCTTGACTGGAAAATGAAACCATATTCCTTGCAATGCGCGGTCAAATTTCTGAAAACCTCTTCTTGTGTCATTGTATCGATTGTTAATTATTATTTCCTTCCAATTCTTCAAGCAGCGCCGCCGCAAAGGGCCGGCTGTATATCTGCGGGTGGGGCAGCGTAAGCCTTTTTGTGCTGCGCACCAGACCGTCGTATTTCAAAATATCTATGTCGATGGTGCGGTTGGAATAAATCCGCCGCCCGCCGGCATCGAAGGCCGGTTTATGGCGCGGCCTCCCCAGCGCCGCCTCTACCCTCTGGCAGAGGTTCAAAAGCCGTATCGGCGTCAACCCTTCCGGCGCCTCGAACGCCACCGCCATATTCAAAAACGCCGGCCCGTCAAAGCCCACCGCCTCGGTCTCCAACACCGCCGTGCGTTTCAAAGACACCTTCAAGGCATCTTCCAGCATACCGCAAGCGGCATTCAAATAAGCCTCGCGGTCACCCAGGTTGGAGCCGAGCAGCAAATAAATCATTCCAGCCCCAGTTCTATGCGAGCCTCTTCGCTCATCATATCCTTGTTCCACTCCGGCTCGAACACCAGCTCTATGGCAACATCCACCACGCCCGGCACATCGCGAACCGCCTCTGCCACACTCTCTACCACCGCGTCCGCTATGGGACAGTTGGGGGCGGTGAGGGTCATTTTGATGTTCACCTTGTGGTCGTCGTCCACCGCAATCTCATATATCAAGCCCAGGTCGTATACATTCACCGGAATCTCCGGGTCGTAGACCTGGCGAAGCGCCATCACTATATTTGCCTCAAGTGCTGTCTTTGACATAGTTCAGCCCTCCTCGCTTGCAGCCGCAATGGCGCGGATGCGTTTTATCATTGCCGCCAGACCACCCGCGCGGGTGGGGGAGAGGTTCTCCCGGAGGCCGATTTCGTCTATGAAATGCAGGTCCGCCGACAGAATATCCTTCGGCAACTGTCCCTCGAACACCCTGATCAGAAGGGAGATGATCCCCTTGGTGATGATGGCGTCGCTGTCGGCCTTAAAATGCAGCCGGCCCTCGGCGTCGCGGCTGCTGATGAGCCACACGCGCGACTGGCAGCCGTCAATCAGGTTGGCGTCGGTCTTGTCCGCCTCGTCTATCAGGGCGATATCGCGCCCCAGATCAATGAGGTACTCGTATTTATCGAGCCACTCGTCAAAGACCGCGAACTCTTCAACTATATCTTTCTGAACCTCTTCTATCGTTTTCATTTCCTCAAAATCTTAACAGTGCGCTGCAGCGCCCGCTCAAAAATCTCTACCTCTTCTGCCGTGTTGTAGGGCATCAGGCTGGCGCGCAGCATACTGCCGCCGCCGATGCGGTCCACGATGGGCTCCGCGCACATATGTCCGCTGCGCAGCGCCACCCCCATCTTGTCCATAAGCATTGCGGCATCCAGCGGATGCACGCCCTCTATTGTAAAAGACCACAGCGGCACCCTGTCGGGCGCGTCGGCCGCGGCCACAAAAATGCCATCTACAGACGCCAGGGCCCTGTTCATAGCCGCCACCAGAGCCTTCTCGTGCTCTGCCGCCTGCGGGTTTGCAGCCACTCTGGAGGCATATTCCAGCGCCGGGGCCAGGCAGGCGCCCGCCACGAAATTGGCAGTGCCGGCCTCGAACTTGAGCGGGATGTCGGCATAGGTGGTCCCTTCAAAGCTTACGCGGCCCACCATATCGCCGCCGCCCATAAACGGCGGGAGTTTTTCCAGCCACTCACGCTTGCCGTAAAGCACGCCGATGCCGGTGGGGGCATATATCTTGTGGCCGGAGAATACGTAAAAATCGCAGTCCAAAGCCTGCACGTCTACCCGGCGATGCACGATGCCCTGGGCGCCGTCTATCAGCACCGGTATGCCAAGCGCGTGCGCCTCAGCCACCATCTCAGCCACGGGATTCACGGCACCCAGAATATTGGATACGTGAGTTATGGCCACCATTTTCACGCCGCGGCGCAGAGCAGCACGGTAGGCCTCCATATCCACGCTGCCGGTGTTATCCTCTGCGCCGGCCTGGACCGGCACCACCTCCATGTGCGCGCCGATGCGCTGGCAAACCATCTGCCAGGGCACTATGTTGGAGTGATGCTCCGCCTCGGAGAGCAGAATGGCGTCGCCACGGCCTATAAAGCCGCCCCACGCCAGGCAATTGGCCACAAGGTTGATGGACATCGTGGCGCCGGAGGTCATCACAATCTCGTCTGGCGATGCGGCATTCAAAAACCGCTGCGCCGCCTTGCGCCCCGCCTCATAGGCCTCGGTGGCCTCGTAGCTGAGCGTGTGCACCGCGCGGTGGATATTGGCATTATGCTCCCGGCACAGCCGCTGCTGCATCTCCACAACCTGCTCCGGCCGCTGGCTGGTGGCGGCGTTGTCAAAATAGACAAGCGGCCGGCCCTCTACCGTGCGGCGGAGAATCGGAAAATCTGCCCTTATCCGTGCCGAAAAACTCATTAATCCAACTAATTTTCGTATCTTTACAAACTGCAAAAATAATCATTTTTAGAATATATGTACGAATATATACAGGGCACACTTGCCGAGCTCAATCCCGCCGAGGCCATTCTGGAGGCGGGCGGCGTAGGCTACAAAATACTGATTTCGCTGGGTACGTTCTCCCAGATAGAGCACCGAGGCGGCGAGACAGTCAAGCTGTATCTATACCATCTGCTGCGCGAAGACGAAGAGGCGCTCTACGGATTTGCCACCAAAGAAGAGCGGGGGCTGTTCACCCTGCTGATCTCGGTGAACGGCGTGGGGCCCGGCACTGCCCGGATGATGCTCAGCTCCCTGAGCAGCGATGAGCTGCAAAACGCAATTATCGGCGGCGACGTGGCCAGGATCAAATCCATAAAAGGCATCGGAGCCAAAACGGCAGAGCGCATAATCCTGGAGCTGCGCGACAAGATTGTGAAGGGGGACAGCAAGCCGCTGGCGGGATTCACCACCGTCAAAAGCGAAGTCCGCGCCGAAGCCTTCAACGCACTGGTGCTTCTTGGCTTTGCCAAGCCCAATGTAGAAAAGGCTCTGGATAAGGTCCTTACGGCCACGCCGGAAATCAGTCTTGAAAATTTAATTAAAAATTGTTTGAAAATATTGTAAATCCCAAGGAGTTTTCCTAAATTTGTACCCGATTAAGGATTACTATGCTAGTACCTGAAGGTTTATTTTACACCAAAGATCACGAGTGGGCCCGCATCGAGGGGGATGTCGCATACGTAGGCATCACGGATTTTGCGCAGAGCGAGCTGGGAGACATCGTTTTTCTGGATGTTCCCACGGTGGGTGAGATGTTGTCGGCGGGAGAGAAATTTGGTGACATCGAGGCGGTCAAGACAGTGGCGGAGGCCTATATGCCCGTAAGCGGAGAGGTTGTGGAGTTCAACGAAGCCCTTGAGAGCGCGCCCGAGTTAGTAAACGCCAGCCCGTATGACGAGGGCTGGATTATTAAGATCAAGTTCTCCGATCCGTCGGAATTTGATACATTGTTAAAAGCTGAAGAGTACAAGGAATCAGTCTAAACATTGAAAATTAAATGTGATGTGTTAAGCCCGCCAGCCGCCCGGTTCGCGGGCTTAATTTTTGCCCCGTAGACGACTTTACATACTTTTTTGTACCTTTGGCCCGCTAACAAACTTATCCGAATGGAGATCAAACGGTTATTCGATTTTATCGACTTCGTGAAAAATGAGCTCCCCTACAGGGAAGACGTCGTTGCACGAAGCATCAAAGGCGAGTGGCACAAAGTCAGCACCGACCAATTCGTAAATAACACCTGGTCCGTTGCCCGCGGCCTGCTGGCCGAAGGTTATGGCAAGGGGACAAAGGTCATAAGCATCAGCGCCAACCGTCCCGAATGGAACTTCATAGACCTGGGCACCGCGCTGGCCGGGATGATTCACGTGCCGGTATACGCCACCCTGGCTCACGATGACTATCTGTATATATTTGACCATTCCGATGCGGAGGTCATATTCATAGACAACAAGAAACTCTACGACAAAATAGCCCCCGTCACAGAAGAGATCGACCGTAAAATCAAAGTCATCCTGATAGACGACAGCGACGAGGTCTACTGCCTGAAGCAGCTCTGCGCCAAGGGCGACGAACAGAAAGAGAAGTGGGATCCGGTTCTGGAAGAGAACAAAAAGACCATCAAAGAAGACGAATGTGTATCCATCGTGTACACTTCCGGCACCACCGGCCGTCCCAAGGGGGTTATGCTCTCCCACCGCAACCTGGTGTTTGACGCCCACGCCCATTCTGTACGCCACGTGATGGACTATCATCACATCGCCGTAAGTTTCCTGCCGCTGTGTCACGCATACGAGCGCACAATGATCTACGACAACCTGGAGCGCGGTATCCGCATCTATTATGCAGAGAACCTGAGCACCATTGCCGCCGATCTGGCCAGCTGCCACGCCGACTTTTTCTGCGGCGTGCCCCGCGTGCTGGAGATGATGTACGACAAGTTCGAGACTGCCGGCAAGCAGCTCAAGGGCTTCAAGAAATGGCTCTACCGCAAGGCCTGGAACTTTGCCAACAAGTTTGACAGCTACAACAACGCTCCGCTGTACAAGCTTCGCCACAATATCTACGACTCTCTCATTTACAAGAAATGGCGCGACGCCCTGGGCGGCCACCATATGATTGTGGTGAGCGGAGGCAGCTCCATACAGGAGAAGGTTGTCCGCTGCTTCACCGCCGCCGGCTTCCAGCTGTGCGAAGGCTACGGTATGACCGAGACTTCTCCCGTGATTGCGGTGAACAATCCCGTGGACAAACTGGTGATTATCGGCACCGTGGGCCAGCCCATTGACGGCACCGAGGTCAAGTTTACAGAAGAGGGCGAGATCCTGACCCGCGGCCCGCACGTGATGATGGGCTATTACAAGGCGCCCGAACTCACCAAAGAGATTATTGACGAAGACGGCTGGCTGCACACCGGCGACATCGGATATCTGGTGGATGGAAAATTCCTGAAGATCACCGACCGCAAGAAGGAGATGTTCAAGCTGAACAACGGCAAGTACATCGCCCCTCAGGCCATAGAGACCAAGCTTAAGGAGTCTGAACTGATTTCGCAGTGCATAGTGTTTGGCGAGAACCATAAATATGCGTCTGCCATAATTATCCCCGACTTTGCCGCCCTGCGCGAACTGGCCAAGGAAGAGCACATCAAAGTCACCGACAACCAGAGTATGCTGGCCAACGAGAAACTCCTGGCCGCTCTGCACAAAGAAGTGGCTACTGTAAACGAATCGCTGGCGGCTCACGAGCAGATTAAGAAAGAGCAGTTTATAGACGATGTCTGGGGTCTTGACAACGGTATGCTTTCACAAACACTCAAACTCAAGCGAGCCAACATCACCAAGAAGTACGCCGCTTTGATGGAAAAGGCATTCGAGTAACGCTCCGGGCAGATGCATCCGGCGGATATCAGCCCGAGCGATACAGCGCAGAAAAAGCTTTGCGTAGGGAACAGGGGTTCTATGTTCTCCCTGGCCCGGAGCAAAGCTTTTTCGTAGCATAGCGAGGGCAGCGCTACCGACCAAAATACACCAGCAGCACTGAGATGTCGGCGGGGGAGACTCCGCTGATGCGGGATGCCTGCGCTATGGTGGACGGCTTGTAGCGGGCCAGTTTTATGCGGCATTCGGTGCTGAGGCTCTGCACCTGGCTGAAGTCAAAACCTTCCGGAATCTTTATATTCTCCAGACGCAATATCTTGTCGGCCAGACGCCTCTCGCGGTCTATATAGCCCTGATACTTGACGGCTATTTCCACATCTTCCAGAATCTCCGCGCTGTCGGCACCCGGCAGCAGATTGTCCGAAGAGCAGCCCAAAAGGCCCTGCAGCGACACGCCCGGGCGGGACAGCAGCTCGCTGATGCGCTTGCGGTTCTCTATGGGTGCGCTCCCAACGCTCTCCAGATAGCCGTTGACCTGGGCCGGAGTGAGCGGGGTCTCTTCCAGGGCGGTGCGGCAGCGCTCCACCTCTTCGTATTTGGCCAGCATCGCGGCATATCTCTCCTGAGAAATCAGACCCAGTTCATAGCCCTTGCCCGTCAGGCGGCGGTCGGCGTTGTCCTGCCGCAGCAGGATGCGGTATTCGGCGCGGGAGGTGAACATGCGGTAGGGTTCGTCCACCCCCTTGGTGATGAGGTCGTCTATCAGCACGCCTATATACGCCTCGTCTCTCATCAGCACAAACGGCTCGCGGCCGCGCAACTTCAGCACGGCGTTGATGCCCGCCATAAGGCCCTGTGCCGCAGCCTCTTCATATCCGGTGGTGCCGTTGACCTGACCAGCCAGGAAAAGCCCCTCCACCACGCGGCTCTCCAGCGAGGCCTTGAGCTGCGTCGGGTCAAAATAGTCATATTCCACGGCGTAGGCCGGGCGGAAAATCTTTATGTTTTCAAAGCCCTTTATCTGCCGCAGCGCCGCAATCTGGGTGTCGGTGGGCAGCGATGATGAGAATCCCTGCAGATAATATTCGCAGGTATCCAGGCCTTCGGGCTCCAGGAACAGCTGGTGCGATGTTTTGCCGGCAAATGTGCGCAGCTTGTCCTCTATGGAAGGGCAGTAGCGCGGCCCTATGCCGGTGATTTTGCCGGTAAACAGCGGGCTCTGGTCAAAGGCGCTGCGCAGGATGTCGTGCACCTTCTCGTTTGTATGGACGATGTAGCAAACCTTCTGCGGCCGGCCGGCCTGAATGGCAGAGGGCTCGCCGCCAAACGAAAAACGGGCGGGGACGGCATCTCCCTCCTGCACCTCCAGGGCAGAGAGGTCTATGCTGCGGGTGTCTATGCGGGGCGGGGTGCCGGTCTTCATACGGCCCACCGCGATGCCGGCGTCGCGCAGCTGGTCGGCGATGTGATAGCTGGCCAGCTCTCCTATGCGGCCGCCTTCGCTGGTCTGCTGCCC
>JAFRRR010000085.1 GCA_017428035.1 Bacteroidales bacterium
GAGGGGCGGCTGCATAATCCGCAGCGTGTTCCTGGGCAAGATCAAAGAGGCCTTTGATGCCGACGGCGCCCTTGCCAACATTATGCTGGCGCCCTATTTCGCCCAGAAAATGGCGGCGGCGCAGGATGGCTGGCGCAGGGTTATTGCCCGTGCTGTGGAGAGCGGCATTCCGGTGCCCACGCTCTCGGCGGCTCTCTCTTACTACGATGGCTACCGCAGCTGTCGTCTGCCCGCCAATCTGCTGCAGGCGCAGCGTGACTATTTTGGCGCCCACACCTACGAGCGCACCGACCGTCCCCGCGGCGAATTCTTCCACACCAACTGGACCGGCCACGGCGGCGACACCACCTCCGGAACGTATAATGCATAGCGCTATGAAATATAATTTTGATGATCTGAAGGGCCGCAACTGCGTGATTACCGGCGGTTTTGGCATAATAGGGCTGGCTCTTTGCAAGGGCCTTGCCGCATCCGGAGTAAATCTGGCAGTAATCAGCCGCAAGGCCGGCTCCAGCCCCAGGGCAAAGGAACTGGAAGATGAATTCGGCATCAAGTGCATCGGCATCAGCGCGGCAGTCACCGACAAGGCATCTTTGGAGAAGGCCCTGGAGAAAATCCACGCCGAGCTGGGGCAGGTCGATATCCTGATCAACTGCGCTGGCGGAAACGCCCCTGAGGCGACCAGCAAAGTTGAGCAGATTACCAGTGCCGACCAGCTGCCCGATTCTTTCTACGGCCTTGACCTCTCGGGTTTCGGCAAGGTGTTCGACATCAACTTTCAGGGCACGGTGCTGGCCACAATGGTCTTCACCCGCGAAATGATAGAGGCCGGCAGAGGCGTCGTGCTTAACATTTCCAGTATGAATTCGGTGCGCCCGCTCACCAAGATTCCGGCATATTCCGCCGCCAAGGGCGCCATCAACAATTTCACCCAGTGGTTTGCGGTGCACGTGGCCCCTATGGGAGTCCGCTGCAACGCCATCGCACCCGGCTTCTTCCTCACCGACCAGAACCGCTTCCTGCTCACCGACGAGGCCACCGGAGAACTCCGCCCGCGCGGCAAGAAGATAATTTCCAACACCCCCGTCCACCGCTTTGGCGAGCCGGAGGAGATAGTGGGTACGATGCTCTATCTGCTGAGTGACATTTCGGCTTTTGTCACCGGCGTCATTATCCCTGTGGACGGCGGCTACAGCGCGTTTGGCGGAGTTTAGCAGATTTTTTGTAACTTGCATCATATGATGCGGTTTCTAAGGGTTTCGTTTGTGGCTCTGGCGGCAGTTTTGTCGCTGGCGGCCAGTTGCCGCCCCGACCCTCCGGAACCCCCGCAACCGCCCATCGTAATCCTGGACACTTCTTACGATTTTTCTCCGGAAGGAGGCTCCGTGACGCTGACGCTCACTATGGACGAGGCGTGGACCGCCAAAGTGATCGGCGGCGGCAAATGGTGCAGCCTGAACCGTAAATCCGGCGGTAAAGGCAAGGCGACAGTGATAATCACCGTGTCAGGAAATAAAACCTATAGCGGCCGTTCGTGTCAGGTGAACATTTCGTCTGCGCACTCCGTTGCCAAGATAGCCATCAACCAGGACCAGCTGGATGTCCTGACAGGGCAGCCAGATCATTTTGAAGTGCCGGCAGAAGGCGGCGACTTTGCTCCGTCCATAACGGCCAATGTGCCTTACGACGTGGAAGTTTCCGAAGACTGGGTGTCCTGGGAAGAAGGCAGGATCATTGTGGCAGAAAACACATCGGAAGAATCCCGCACGGCCACAATTACCCTTAGCGGTGCCGGGAAAACCTTTGAATTTACCATAGACCAGGCGGGAGTGACGCCCCCCGAGCCTCCGGACGAGATTGACGGCGCCGTGACGGTGCTTCAGCAGCATACCGAAGGCGCCGGCGTCCCCATTGTCTTTATGGGGGATGCCTTTTCCCGCGAGCAGATAGAAGATGAGACCTATATCGGCCTAATGCAAAAGGCTGTGGAGGCTTTCTTCTCGGTGGAACCGTACACCACCTTCCGGGGCTTGTTTGACCTGTATGCCGTGAATGTGGTGTCGGACTATTATGAAGACTTCCGCAACCCCGGCTCCACGACCCTCGGAACCTATTTCGGGGCGGGGGCCTATGTGGGCGGCGACCACGCAAAGTGCCGCGAATACGCACTCAATGCCATAACCGAAGATGATATTGACAATGTCCTTGTGGTGATTTTGATGAACCGCGAGGTTCACGCCGGCAGGTGCTATATGCAACTGGTGAATACCACCGGCGGCGATATTCCCTCTGACGAGACAGAAGATTGCGCCCGGGGAATTGCTTTCGCCTATCTGGCTTTGGGCACCGACGATGCCGATTTCACCGGGCTGGTCCGTCACGAGGCGGGCGGTCACGGCTTCGGACGCCTGGCCGATGAATATTTCTATGAAGGGGTGGGGGCCATTCCGCAGCAGACGGTAGAGCAGTATAAATCTGTCCAGACTCTGAACCACGCCTATATGAACATCGATTTCTCTTCCGACGCGGAGAATGTGCTCTGGGCCCGATTCCTTCAGGATGAGCGCTATCAGAACGAAGATCTGGGCGTGTTCGAGGGGGGCGGAACCTACGAAACCGGTGTATGGCGGCCGTCACAGACCAGTATAATGTTTTCCAACGAAGGAGTGTTCAACGCCCCGTCTCGCGAGGCGATATATTTCCGCATCCACAAAATAGCCTACGGCCGCGAGTGGGAATATGATTTTGAGAATTTTGTGCAGTACGATGCCGTAAACCGCAAGCAGGACCCGGAAGAGGAAGAGTCGCCGACCCCGTCTCCGGCCCGCAGAAAGTCATCTACTCGGCATCAGCCTTGCCCTTCGCCAGACGTTTGTCTCGTTTTTTCTTCTCCCTTCCGGCAGTAGATTTCATATATTGTTTCCACTGCTCCGGGGTAAAGATTTTTTGATACTGAGTGTCGAAAAAGTCGCCCCAGATATCCATAACACGCTGGTATGAATCTATTTGAGAGGCTCCTGAAGCCTTTACTTTTTTAATTTCTTCGTTGTATATGGGCACAAAGTGCTGCAAAAGGGTATCAATCTGGAACGCCTGGAAATCGTCCAGATCATAACGGTCTATCAGATTCTCTACCTGCTTGGCAATCAGTTCATCCTGAGTCAACGGCTTTTGTTCCTTCTGCTGCTGGGCGGAACAAACGGTAGTGAAGAGGAAAAAAATGAGAGCCGAAGCGGCCAGATACCTATGAATAACGCTCATTTTTATTATCTTTGAAAGATTTTGTGCTATCGCAAAGTTACAATTAATATGATTATCAGAAAATTTTATGCCATAGTGCTGGCGGTCGTGCTTTCCACGGCGTATTCCTTTGCCTGCACAAATGTGATTGTAACCTCGGGCGCCTCTGCAGACGGCTCCGTGATGGTAACATACGCGGCCGACAGCCATCAGTTGTACGGTGCGCTGGATTTCAAACCCGCCCGCAAATTCAAGACTCCGGAAATGCTAAAGGTCTATAACTGGGACGAAGGGACCTATATGGGCGAGATCCCCCAGCTGATGAAGACCTATCAGACGGTGGGCAATATGAACCAGTATCAGCTCATTATCACCGAAACCACCTTTGGCGGCCGCGAAGAGCTGTGGGGTGGCGGCGGCATAATGGACTACGGCTCCCTTATCTTCATCACCCTTCAGAGGGCCAGGACGGCCCGCGAGGCGATAGAGATTATGGATGAATTGACCCAGAAATATGGCTATCCCTCCGAGGGCGAGTCATTTTCCATTGCTGATAAATCCGAGGCGTGGATAATGGAAATGGTGAGCAAGGGCGACGGCACCGGCAGCGTCTGGGTTGCCCGCCGTATCCCAGACGGCTATATCTGCGCCCACGCCAACCAGGCCCGCATCACCACCTTCCCGCTGGACGATCCCGACAACTGTCTTTACAGCCCCGACGTGATTTCTTTTGCCCGTGCAAAAGGCTGGTTCAGCGGCGAAGACAAGGATTTCAGCTTTTCCGACACCTACAATCCCGTGGACTTTGGCGGGGCCCGTTTCTGCGACAGCCGCGCCTGGTCGGCCTTCAACATTCTTTGCGAGGGCAATTTTCAGTGGGAGGACGCCGACGGGAAACACAGCGCCGCCGCATCCGACTATCTGGACTATGCAATGGGCCACAATGTAAAGCATCGGATGCCGCTTTGGGTAAAACCGGCCAAGAAAGTGACCCTGAGCGCCCTGGCCAACGTTATGCGCGACCATTTCGAGGGGACTCCTATGGATATGACCCAGGATGTCGGTGCAGGCTGCAACAGCGTTCCTTACCGCTGGCGTCCAATGGAGTTTGAGGTGGACGGCAAGCAGTATGTCCACGAACGCGCCATCGCCACCCAGCAGACCGGCTATTGGGTTCTTGGACAGGCCCGCGAATGGCTTCCCGACGAAGTAGGCGGAATTCTCTGGTTCGGAGTGGACGATGCTGCCACCAGCGCGCTGACTCCCGTGTATACCAATGTGAACGCGGTTCCCTATGTGTTTGCTGTGGGCAACGGCAGTATGACAGAATATTCCCCGACCTCCGCATTCTGGCAGTTCAACAAGGTGACGCATTTTGCATATCTGTTCTATGACCGCGTGGCCCCCGTGCTGCGCAGCGAGATTGCATACTACGAGCAGCTCTGCCTGAAGACCGTGGCAGAAACTGACGCCAAGGCCAAGGCGCTGCTAGACAAGGGCAACCGCAAGAAGGCGGTCAAGGTTATGACCGAGGCCACCAGCGGCCTGGCCACCCACTTGATGAAGCGCTGGAAAGAGCTGGAAAAGGAGCTCCTGGTAGATTTTATGGACGGCAATGTCAAGGTCAAGGACGAGGCCGGCAATTATAAAATGACCGTGCCCGGCGGCGATATTCCCGCGTCGCCAAAACATCCTGCACAGCGCGAGCGCTGGCTCAAGGGGATAGTGAACGACCACGGCGAAACCCTTCAGGTTAAATAAAATATGAAGAGAGGGCTCCTCATAGTCTTTCTGGTGCTGGCCGGTATGCTGGCTGCCGCTCTGCAAGGCTGCAAGGGTGGCGGCAAGATAGAGCCGGAAGAGCCCATAGAGGAACCCCTGCTTATTGACACCACCATTGTGGTACCCGCCACGGGAGGCAAAAACCGTTTCAGCATTATTTCCCATTCCCGCTGGAAAACATCTGTGGTTTCGGGCGCTGCCTGGTGTCACGTCACTCCTGCCGACGGCGGCAGCGGCGGTTCTACAATTGCCGTAACGTGTGATCCAAACGACGAGTTTGCGGTCCGCCAGGCTTTGGTCAGGATAGACAACGCCACGACACACGGCACCATTGCAGTGATACAGCAGCAGATAGACGTGCTGGATCTCACGGTAGACGACGAGTGCGAATTCGGGCCGCAGGGCGGCAACTTTGCTGCAAAGCTGGACTACAACATCGACTACACGGTCACCTTCTCTGCAGACTGGGTCCGTCAGGTGCAAACCAAGGCCCCGCTGCACGCCGACCTTATGTTCGAGGTGGACAAGAACAACTCCGGCGCCGACAGGCAGTGCGAGGTCACTGTCGCCGGCGGGGACTTCTCACACACTGTAACCGTCAGCCAGATTGCCGCATATATCACCCTTTCAATAGACGATGTGGCCCTTGAGGCTTCCGTCACGCGGCTTCCGGTGATGGTAGAGAGCAATGTCTCCTGTGTCTCTTATCTGCCAGAAGATGCTCCCTGGCTTTCCATTACAGGCGAAACTTCCGGCGGCACAGACGGCCAGAAGTCCAGTATGATCTTTGACCTGGCCATAGAAGAGAACGAAGGGTGGTTCCTGCGCGAAGGGATAGTGTCCTTCGGCAACCCCGACTACAATTTGACCGGCAGCCTGCACATCCTTCACAAGGCGGTGGACATTATGTATGCCTCGCTGCCGCTTTTTGAATTCGGTCCCGAAGGCGGTTCGTTTGAGTTTGACACTGACCCCACCAAAGAATATAAGTTCACCGTGGACGGTGCCGACTGGATCAAAGTTTCCACACCGGAAGGCAGCCCCGCAAGGCGCATAATCACTGTGGACAAGAGCCTCTTGGGCGAGGGGCGCACCGCATCGCTGACCATCAGCCGCGGCAATGCAAAGAAGACTCTCGATTTTTCCCAGGCGGGAGTTGCGCCTGAGTTCTCTGCCCAAGAGTTGAGGTTTGCCAGCGCTGGCGGCAGCCAGATCCTGAGTGTGACCGGCAGCGTGGAATACACCCTGGTTCCGCCAGAAGATGCACCCTGGTGCACTGTGGCAGCCGCAGAAGATGGCGGCTATACTGTCACCGTCGCTGCCAATGACGCCGAGCAGTCCCGCACCTGCCGGATAGGTTTTGTAAATAAAGAATATGAGGTCAGCGAGACCGTCACTGTGCTCCAGGCGCAGAAAGACGCCTTTGAGGTCAATCCTCAGTCATTCTCGTTTGGGCCAGAGGGCGGCAAGGCTGAGGTGGATATCCACACCAATATCGGCTACACTTGTGAGTCAGATGCTCCGGAATGGATTAGCGGCGATGCCGGCACCACCGGCGGCAAGCGCGAGTTCACCGTGGCCCTCAATGACTCCGGGAAGGCTCGTCAGGGTCGTCTGACATTCACGGCAGAAGGTTTTGAGAAGATTGTGTCAATAGATCAGGAGGCGGCTTTCATCACCGCTTCTCAGCACGATATTGAATATAATGACCAGCCGTTCGAAGGCTCATTTGAGGTGTCGGCCAATGTGCCGTTCCGTGCCAAGACTCTGGGTGACGGGTGGTTCTCTATGGAGGTGTCCGGCACAAACGTCACCTTTTCCGCCACCGAAAACAATGAGTGGGGCAGCCGCCTGGCAGAGATAGTGCTGTACAGCAGCACTTACAAGGCATCCGACACCGTTTATGTCCGTCAGGGCGCCAAGTACTATCTGGATATCAAGCAGATGGAGTTTGACCTTACTCCCGCCGGAGGCACGGTGGCTCTTGAAGTTTCTTCCAACAAAGAGTACACATACTACATAGAGGGGTCGCCCGACTGGATCTCCGAAGTTTCGCCGCTGGTATTCGAGGTTGCACCGAATCTAGGCAGCCAGGCAATGGACGTCAGGATTGTCTTCGAGCAGAACGGCAAGAGCAAGAGTGTGAGCATCTGGCAGGATGCACCGGCGCTTGTGGTAAGTCCTGCACGGCTTGAATTTGCCGCTGCCGGCGGAGAGGACGCCATTTCCATCACCGGCAATGTCGGCTTCACGGTGTCGCAACCTTCTGAAGATTGGGCCCAGTGCTCCGGCACGGCTTCTTCCTGCACTATATCGGTAGCGCCTAATCCCGAGCCGGAGATGCGCAGCTGCACCATAGAAATATCCTCTGCCGAATTTGGCAGGACTGTCACCGTAGAGGTGGTGCAGGCAGCCAAAGGCATATTTGAGCTGCTCACCGACTCGTTCAGTCTTGGGCCCGAGGGTGGCGAAATCACCATTGAGGTCAATACCAATGTGGACTTTACCTCGTCTTCCAAAGCAGACTGGATATCAGGAGAGGGGCTTTCTTACACTGTTGCTGCAAACGCTTCGGGCGAAGAGCGGTCCGGCACGGTTGAGCTGATGGCCGACGGCTATACCTATCCCGTGACGGTAACGCAGGACGCTGCGGTAATCACTGTGGACACCGAACACTTGGAATTCCCTGTCGGCGGCGGTACACTGTCGTTCAGTGTCACATCCAATGTGGAATATGAATTGTCGATTCCCGACGAAGAGTGGATAAGCTGTACGTCTGTGGGAGACGGACAGTTTGAGGTTACCGCGCCAGCCAACGAAACAGAGCTGCGTGAGTGTACTGTTTCTGTGATAAGCGGCGATTATGATATCTCTGTAGACATCACAGTCCGCCAGGACCGTACCGAGTTCTTCGAGCTCCTTACCGATGCTTTTGAGGTGGAACCCGAGGGCGGGGAAGTAGAGGTAGAATTAAATACCAACGCCAGCTATGAGGTCCGTATTCCCGACAAGTGGATAGAGGCGTCTGGCAACCTCAAGTTCAAGGTTAAAGAAAACATTACCGGCGTTACCAGGCAGGGGCATATAGAGTTTGTTGCCGCGGACCAGGTTTATACTGTGACGGTGACTCAGGCCAGCCTCCCGATACCGTTCTCATTGAAGCAGAAAGAGTTCTTTGTGGGGCCTTGCGGCGGGGAGCTGGAGGTTGTACACACGGTGTGTCAGGATGTGGAGGTTTCTATCTATGGCTCCAGCTGGATTCGTGAGCTTCCTGCAAAGCGTAATGATACCCTTCTGGTATTCAAGTTGGATACACTTTTTGCCAATTCCACGCGTGAGGCGGTGGCATCTATAGTCGGGGACGGAAGGACCCAGACGGCATATATCTTCCAGAATCCGCCGTTGCTGATTGTGGGAGACGAAAGCAAGACCTTCAAATCCGGGGGAGGACAGGCCTCTATGCAGATAGTGTCCAACTTCATCCCCAAATTCTATACAGATGAAGACTGGTTGCACGGATCTCTGAATGAGGATGGTACCAGCTTGACTATAGTTGCGGACAAAAACAATACGGGAGAAGAAAGGACCGTTGTGGCTGAAGTTGGCTTGAAAGAGATAAATGCTACCAAGACAGTCACATTCACCCAGGAGCCCAATGCCATTTTGCGCATATCTCCCGAAGAGATTAATGCAGAAGGGAGCGGCGGAGAGTTTTTCCTGACAGTTGAGGCAAATACAGAGTATCTCATATCGTGCCAGGCTTCCTGGCTCAAGTGCGAGCGGACAGAAGACGAAACCATACTCAAGGTCACCGTAGCGGCAAATCCCTCCATTGATGCGCGCTCTTCCGGTATTAATTTTTCCGGGTCAGGAGAAGAAGTGTCGGTAAGGGTCAATCAGGCAGGAAACCGCAACCCGGATTACTACTATTCCGAGGATTATTCCCAGAACGGCAAGTCAGAAAAGATTCAGGCTGCAACAGTGGGGAGCGGGATCCCTCTGGTTCTGATGGGAGATGCCTTCACCGACCGTCTCATAGAAGACGGAACATACAGGCAATGGATGGACAAGGCGGTAGAGGCCCTGTTTGCGATAGAGCCGTATAAGTCCTTCAGGAATATGTTCAACATCTGGTATTTAACGGTGGTGTCCGCCAACGAAGTTTATGCCGATGATGCCGTTACGGCCCTTTCCACCAAATTTGACGGCGGGTCCGTGGTGAGCGGCGACAACAACGCCGTAATGACCAAGGCCAATGCCCTGTACGCTCCCGTCGAGGCCAGGAATGCCCTTATGGTGGTACTGATGAACGCCCGTGTATATGGCGGAACTACATATCTGTATAATTACCTGGGTCCCTGGCAGAGTCCCGACTGGGGAGAAGGACCTTCAATAGCGTATATCCCGCTCTGCACAAGCGACGATGAGTTCGTGCAGGTCATCAAGCACGAGGTCGGCGGCCACGGCTTTGGCAAGCTGGAAGACGAATACTTCTACCAGGCCTATGAGACTATGCCGCAGGAGCAGATAGATAAATATGAACCTTTACAAAAAGGCGGTTTCTATACCAATGTCGACTTTACCTCAGACCCGGAGCAGATCCGTTGGGCGCATTTCCTCTCTGACGAACGCTACCAATACGACGGCGTGGGAATCTTCGAAGGGGCGGCAAGATATCGGAAGGGCATATACAGGTCTTCTGAAGACGGTATGATGCGGCACAATACGGGTCAGTTCAATGCCCCTTCCCGTGAGTTTATCTATTACCGTCTGCACAAATTAGCTTTTGGCCAGAGCTGGGGATACCGGCGCGAAGAATTCATAGAATATGATGCAATAAACCGCCGCACGTCGCCCGGCGCCTCCCAGAGCAGCATACGCGGCACTTCTTCAACAGAAGAGCATATGCCTCCGCTGCCGCACCCCGTGATGGTAAATCAACAATAATTTGCTGAAATCGGTTTTTTTCTATTCCTTTGCAGCGACGGGGGATTAGCTCAGTTGGCTAGAGCACCTGCTTTGCAAGCAGGGGGTCAAGGGTTCGACTCCCTTATTCTCCACCAAAAAAGCCGCCTTTTGGGCGGCTATTTCGTTTATCTCATTTCGTAGGTATTCTCGATGCCGGCCGGCTCTTCCAGAATCAGGCGGGAAACGCGGCCGTCCTTGATGCGGTAGGTCAGTGTCACGGATTTATAACCGCCGCGGGGTATGATACCCGCTGCTGTGATCTTGACCGTGCGGAATCCTGTCTTCTCGGTGACGGTGGTGGTGGCGTTGTTGTCTTCGGCGGCCTGCTTCCAGTTGCCGGAAAGGCAGTTGAGCAGTGTAGAGCGCTGAAGGGCGACCATCGGTACCTTATTTGCATCCAGTTCGCCGCTTTTGCCCATCAGGCTCATCTTGACCATATTGCCGTCTATGATGAAATAGTCACCCTCGGGGTCGGAGTAAGTCATTGAGAGTTTTTCTTTCCCGTCATAGTCCAGGTGCCCCTTCATAACGGTGGTTTTGCCGGAGACTTTAAGGCGGCGGGTCTGAGTGAAATCAAGGTTGTAGGTTTGCGCAAATGAGGCTGCGGAGAGCAGCAGTGCGCACAAGATAATTACTGTTTTTTTCATTTCTCCAGAGAGTCGAGGTAAGAGACAACATCGCCCACGGTTTCAAATTTTGCCAGGGCCTGGTCGGGAATCACCACGCCGTAGTCGTCTTCGAGACGCATCAGCAGCTGCAGGATGTCCAGCGAGTCGGCGTGAAGGTCGCGCTTGATCTGGGCGTCCAGGGTGATTTTTTCGGGGGCTATGCGCAACTGGCGCGCGAGGATTGTCTTTACTTCGTCAAACATATCGGTTAATATTCGTAGTGTTCGTATTTCAAAATGGTCTCTTCTATCTTGGCAGAGAGGGCGCTGCGCTCCATAAGGTAGGCCTGCTCTATGCATTTTGCCACCGCGGTCGCCTTGCTGCTTCCGTGTCCCTTGACCACCGTCTTGCCGGTGCCCAGCAGTACGCTGCCGCCGTAGTTCTGATAGTTCATAAACTCTTTCTCTTCCATAAACATCCGCTTCATAAGCAGCGCGCCCAGCTTGTAGACGGTGCGGGAGTAGATGTCTTTCTTGAGTTTCTTGAGCAATTCAAGCGCCGTACCCTCGGTGGTCTTTACCAGCACGTTGCCGGAAAAACCGTCGGCAACCACCACATCGTAGCTGCCGCTGAGCAAGTTGCGGCTCTCCATATTGCCCACAAAATTTATCTCGGAGGTTTCAGAAAGCAAATTGTATGCCTTTTGATGAATCTCGTCTCCTTTTTCTGCCTCCTTGCCCACATTCAGCAGGGCGATCCGGGGCTTTTCGACCCCATAGACGTGCTGCATATACAGGCTGGACATAATGCCGAACTGACGCAGCATCTCGGGGGTGACTTCCACGTTGGCGCCGCTGTCGCAGATGCCCACCTTGCCTCCGTCCATAGTGGGGAGGATAGGGCAGAAGGCGGGTCGGATGACCCCTTTCACACGGCCGATTCGGGTCAGGGCGGCCGCCACCAGGGCGCCGGTGCTGCCAATAGAAACCATTGCAGAAATGGAATCGTCGTCGCGCAGCATACGCACCGCCTTCATCATAGAGCTCTCTTTCTTGAGGCGGATGGCGTTTATGGGCTGCTCGTCGCAGCCGATAACCTCCGGTGCGTGTACAATCTCCAGCCGTCCGGCGTCGTACGATGCCCCTTGAAGGCAGTTTTTGATGGCCGATTCGTCGCCGGTGAGTATCAGGTGCAGGTCGCCGAACTGCTTAAGGGCAGCAAGTGCCCCTTCTATATTGGCCTGAGGACTGCGGTCGCCGCCAAAGCAATCAAGCAAGATTTTTAACATAGCAGCGGTGCAGTTTTATCTTCTGTTCGTCAAAGCGTTTCCACTGGTTCTGGATGGCGTAGTTGTCTTCCAGGTTCATATTGGTTTCGGCGTAGAGCACGCCCGGCATCCGTAGCATTCTTACCATAGCGGCAGAAATCACCACGCTGATGCCGCGGTTGAGCCATTCGGGATCGACGCCCACCAGCCCCAGGTCCAGAACCTTGGGATGTTTGATGGCGCGCAGCACTCGGATCAGCGCACCCGGAGTGAGGCGGCCGCCTGAAGGCCGCAGTGCATCGCCTACTGCCGGGAAGGCCAGGCCCATACATATCATCTTGTCGTTTTCGTCCAGCACTATCACCAGATTGTCCTTGCTCAGTATCAGGCTGAAATTGTCAAGCATAAGCTTTTTCATCGCATCGGTGAAGGGGACGGAGCCGTAAATCAGGTCATAAGATTTGTCCAGCAGCTCAAAGAAGCCGTCGGCATATTTTGCCAGGTATTCCTTGGTGGTGCGGGCGGTGGCCAGATGCAGCTTGTAGCGGCGCATCACATAGTCGGCCATCTGCTCCAGCTCGCCGTCGTAGTCCTTGGCAAGGCGCAGGCGGCTGCCGGTCCAGTCAACCTCCTTGCGGTAGCCCAGCCGCTCCACGAATTCTCCGTAGTAAGGGTAGTTGTAGCTCTCTTCGAAGGTGGCGGGATACTCAAAGCCCTTTACCAGAAGCCCCTCGCGCTCCAGGTCGGAGAATCCCAGCGGCCCCTGCACCTCGTCCATTCCCTGCTCGCGGGCCCAGGCTTCGGCCTTTTCAAACAGCTTTGCCGCAACGTCAAAATCTTCAATGACGTCAAAGCGGGTAAAGCGGCACCGCTTCTGGTTGTATTTGGCATTGGCGGCGCGCTGGATTATGCAGGAAATGCGGCCCGCCACCTTGCCATCCTTATAAGCGTTGAAATATACGTGCTCGCAGGTGTCGTTGTACACATAGTCCTTGCGGAAGATTTTCTTCTCGTCTGAATAGAGCGCCGGCGTGTAGCACTTGTTGCCCTTGTAAAGCTTCAGCGGGAACTCTATGAACTCCTTCTGCTGCTTTTTGGTGGTGACTTGTTCTACGGTTATCATAGCCTTTATGTTGTTGTATTTGAAATGCTAAGTTACATCTTTTAATTCAATAATAATTCGTTACGTTGTTAATACACGCAGACCATCGAGTTCTATACTCTCCTTGCGTTAGTGTTGGTCCGGATGCAACCAGGTTGATTATCGGCCTTTTCTTCTTCTTGAAAGATGTGCTCAATCAGCCGTCTGAAGGCGGAGAGAACACGGTGCTGTGAAGGCTATGACTGTTCTCAATTGTTAAAACGTTATGATGCCTGTGACGGGCAGGAGCCTCCGCTTGAAGGGTGTGCCTCGCTGTCACTCCAGCCGCCTGCCTTCCGCTTCAAAAACGCCTATGCTCGAGGACTCGCGCTTCGCGCTCAGACATCTCTCGCATGGCCGGCGTTTTTGTGCGCTGCAGACTGCGCCTAATTCGTCGCTTCTGCCAAACCTGTTTGGCAAAAGCTCCTCATACTGTCGCACCGGCGTCTTCCGCTAGCGCCGCTCGGCACATTCCTTCAAGCTTTGGCTGATATTTGCCCGGCTGCGCTTGTGATTGCCGAAAAAAACATTAACTTTGATAAAAGTCCTTTCACTATGAGACCGCGACTCCTTCTTTTGTTGCTTTTACAATTATTAAGTGGTACGGTATCGGCTCAGTCCTATCACTTCCAATATACTCATGATACGTTGGGAAACAGGACATTACGGGCATATCAAGGGGCGCTGCAAGGCAGTGCGCCAAGTATTGATACTGCAAAGATAGTTCTTAGTGCTGCGCCATCTGTTGAAGTAAGCGAGGTCGAGCGGCATCCATCATATCAGTATACAGAGAAAGACACCGTCAAGGTAAGTCCCTTCATCAAGACGCATGCAGAAAAGGACGCTTATCAGGATTCCATGATGGTGGAGGTAACGAAACTCCAGCCACTACCCGTTGGTAGGGACTCTCGTGATATTACGGATTACTCCGTAGGTTCCATCCCTTTGGAATATGGCGTCTCAGGTAGCGGAGCACGGACATATAGCGTACCTATCCTAACAGCACCTGATATCAAATATGCCCCATCTCTCTCGTTAGCATACAATAGCCAGGGCGGATATGGTTGTATAGGCTATGGCTGGGACATTGCGGGTCTTTCTTCCATAACGATCACGAACAAGACCACATACTGGGACGGGGAGATAGAGGCGGCGGATTCCTCCGACAGGGATGGTGTCTTCTGTCTTGACGGCATCCGTCTCGTTCCCAACGACGATCCGGCCACCAGCGCTTCCTATCCGCTGGTAACCGCAACGGGACACATCCTCGTCGCTCCACACCGCGATTTGAGCGGATACATAACGACATTTACTGCCCTCTACCCAGAAGGCACAACCGCAGTATACGGCATCCAGAATATTGACAACCAGTTTACCTTCCCTGTATATCCTGTAACAAGGACTACAAACATCATAGGAGAGAAGATAGAGTATTCATATACCTTCATCGGAGGCTGGAACAATAATGCCTGCCCGGTTCTCTCAAGTGCCCGCTACGGATTCAACGCCAGCGGAGTCGCCACCGCCGAGATACGCCTTTCATATTCCACCCCGACCAGCGACGTTACATCCTATGTGGCAGGTCGCAGTATGAGCCGCAAACCGCTGGTCGCCAGCATCACATCCATTTCCGGCGACACGACCCTGTATACCTATGTCTTCTCCCGCATATCACCGGCTGCAGCTGACGCCGTTCTGCTTAAATCCATCACCCTGAAGAATGCCGATTGGGAGACCTTGCCCCCGTTGACTTTTACTTATGGATATGACAACAACCCACCTACGGGCAACGGACATCTGCAGCTATCAGACTCCATCCAGTTGGTCCGTGGCTTTGTCTCAAACCCGATCTACCGTCGCGGCAAGTTCGTCAAGGGTATCTACGACGACGGCCTTGTGGGCTATGCTGGCCTGAGCACTTACACCAAATTGTCGGGTTTCACACATAGATATGCCTGCAACTACCCTGCGGACTCCGTATTGCTGTTCCTTCCCAGCCTGACGGACCCTGACGTAAGCTTCGGCATATCCGCCCAGTCCGGCTTCCTCACCGCCGAAGCCGTGGACGTGGACGGCGACGGCGTGGACGAAATGGTCAAGGTTAGGCATCTTTCCACAAACAATGACGGATCACTCGTCGAAATAAAGGTATACAGATACGACCCTCAAGCCAATCTGTACGCCACAACGAGCTTTCAGGTCCGGCTCAAGGGGCGCATACACTACGGCCTATACTACAGTCCGTACCTGCGAACCTTCCGTTGGGGCGACTTCAGGGGAGACGGAACCACGCAGATGCTGGCGGTATGCTATTCTGACAATGGAGACGGCGTCGGCCAGTCATCCTGGACCACTCTTGTTGACCTCACAACAGGCGATATCCTTGACGAGAGGGGCACATCTCCGGTGGCATCCAACCAGGACAGACGAATAATATGCACAGACCTGGATGGCGATGGCTGCACAGAATTGTACATAGCCGCCAGCGACAGGATTTATGTTTACCGGTACGAAAATGGCGAGCTTGAAGAGGATGACAGTATAAACGTCATCCATGCCGACATCGTGGATACCGACCGCTCATATTTCGCCGACGTAAATGCCGACGGCTACATTGACATCATCCAGGCTTCACATTATGACGACAGGTGGTATTTCCATTACAACACCGGTATTGGCTTCGCACCTACCATAACCATGCACATCTGCACCTACCAGGCGGATGACAGATTCATGTTTATGGACATAGACCGCGATGGATATCCTGACCTTGTGCAGCTCAGGGACTCGGACATCGTATACTATAGGAATGATAACGGGTCATCTTTCGGTTACTACAGTACTTCACCCACACCCATCCCGGAGCATTCAGTGATTCTCCCGCCAAACGTTGTCGAACACTCCGCCATGAGCAGTTTCGTGACCGTCTACGGGAAGTATGTGCGCATTTACGATTACACATCCTACGTTCCTCCCCTCCGCCACCTTGTCCAGTCCTGCGACAGCTTCGGCAAGATTGTGCGCAACACCTACGGCTACCTTCCCAAATCTAGCACATACTGGACCGGCGACACCACGGTAAGCGCCGCCGACGGCTACCAGCTGCGCGTGCTGCCGATATATGTCCTTACAGGTGCCAAAGGGTTCATGTCCGAGGTGTCCAACGCGCAGGTGTTCCTCAACGAGACATATTCATGGTTCGACGGCGTGGTGCATACCCAAGGCCTGGGGTTCTGCGGGTTTTCGAAGACAAGGGTGCAGTCGTCACTTGACGGGGTCTATCAGACGACGGTGAACAGGTTCGACCCTCAGAGACGCGGGATTCTCACAGAAACAGTGATGCATCCCTACACTGAAAGATATCCAGCATTCTACGATGTCACATATACCTACGACAAC
>JAFRRR010000086.1 GCA_017428035.1 Bacteroidales bacterium
CTGCATATCAACACCATTACCCGCTGCTGCATACTTTTTGGCAACGCAATGAAGCGGCGCGGCAGCGGCCGTATGCTGATAATGTCCTCTATGACAGCCCGCATTCCCGCTCCGGGCATCACGATATACTCTGCCACCAAAGCCTATCTAAAAAGTTTCGGAAGATCCCTCTCTTTCGAAACCAAGCCCTACGGCGTTACCGTGACCACCGTGTGTCCTGCTGCAGTTGCCACACCGCTATACAAGTTTAACCCCAAGACTATGCGGCTGGGAGTCCGGCTGGGAATCATCCACACTCCGCAATGGCTGGTAAAGCGAGCCCTTAAGGCAATGTTCCGTGGCCGCAGGGTGATTAGCCCCTCGCTTATGAATTTCTATCTGCCGCCGTTGGTGGCAATGCTGCCAGGTTCTTTAGAGCAGGCTATCTGGGCTAAGGTCAAATAAATATTTTTTTTACATTTGCCGCCGAAATGATGAATCTGCTTACACAAGGCGGTACTGCTGGCGCCATACTGGTTTTGGCGCTGGTAATAGCCATTGGCCTCTGGCTGGGACGTTTCAAGGCCTGGGGCATCTCATTTGGCACGGTCTGGATACTTTTTGTGGGTATCATCCTGGGACATTTCGGCCTTAGGATTGACCCTACGATGCTGGCCTTTATCAAAGACTTTGGCCTGATACTGTTTGTGTTTGCGATTGGTCTGCAGGTTGGCCCCGGTTTCTTTGGCTCTTTCCGCAAAGAAGGCCTGCCAATGAACCTGCTGGCGGTGGCTATGGTGATTCTGACTATGGTCACCACATATGTCATCCATCTTGTTTCTGGAGAGAACCTGGCAATTATGACCGGCGTTATGTCGGGCGCAATCACCAACACGCCTGGCCTTGGCGCTGCACAGCAGGCTCTCACAGACGCCACTGCTGCTATGGGTGGAAGCGCGGCAGAAGCTGTGGAAACCGCCGACGGCATTGCCTCGGCCTATGCCGTTGCTTATCCGATAGGTGTGCTGGGCGCTATGCTGCTGGTCATAATCCTTAAATGGCTTTTCAGAATTGATATAGAGAAAGAGAAGGCACTCAACGAAAAAGACTCCTCAGAAGAGTCCGGGGTACTCAGGATTGCCTGCAAGGTAGAGAATCCCGCCATTTTCGGCAAGCGGCTGGCAGCCATTGCAGAAGAAAAAATGGGCGAGCACTTTGTGGTGTCCCGCGTGATGCGCTCTGGCGAGGTTTCGGTGCCGGAGAGTGACTGGATTCTGGCCGAAGGCGACAAACTGCTTATTGTCACCGACCAGAAACACCGCGATATGGTGCGCATCATCTTTGGCGAAGAGTGCACCGTGGATATGCAGTCCTGGCAGAAGCCCGGCAGCAAGTTGATGAGCCGCCGGCTCTCCATAACCCAGTCTGAGATTACCGGAAAAAGCCTCCGAAAGCTGGATATCCGCCACAAATACGGCGTCACAGTGACCCGTATCCTGCGTGCTGGCATCGAGCTGCAGGCAGAGCCCGACGTGATACTGCAGGTGGGCGACAGCATCCAGGTAGTAGGTACCGAAGAGGGCATCAAAGGCCTCTCCAAACTTATAGGCAACAAACCCGAAACCCTCTCAAAGCCCAATCTGGTGCCAATATTCTTTGGCATTGCGCTGGGTGTGCTGGTGGGCACTCTGCCCATTAAATTCCCCTCTATGTCACAGCCGCTTCGTCTGGGGCTTGCCGGCGGCGCCCTCATCGTGGCCATCCTTCTGGGACACTTTGGCCCCAAGCTGCGCATCACCACCTACACAGCTCTTAGTGCAAATTTGATGATACGCGAGATAGGCCTGTCGCTGTTTATGGCGGCCGTAGGTGTAGGGGCAGGGGAGAACTTTGTCAGCAGCCTGATATACGGCGGCTACATATGGATTCTTTACGCATTCCTTATAGTCACCATTCCTATGGCCATTGCCGCACTTATAGCCAAATTTGTCTTGAAGATGGACTTCCTGCGCATTTGCGGTATGCTGGCCGGCGGCACCACCGACGTGGCGCTGCTCTCTTTCAGCGAGCAGGCGTTCGGCTCGGGCCGGATTGCCGTGAACTACGCCACGGTTTATCCACTCACTATGTTCCTGCGCGTGGTGGCGGCTCAAATTATGATAATGATTTATTTGTAGGATTTTTCAATGATTATTCTTACATTCGTGTTTGCTTGACTATTAATTCTTAACACAATAATTATGGCAAACATTACTGACCTTATTATGCAGCAGGTACAGAAAGCTGCAGGCAATGTAGAGATCCCCTCTAACGTACAGAACACCGTGCTCAACGGTCTTTCGGAGTCCATCCTGGGCAGCCTTACACAGACTGCCACCAAGGCTGGCGGTATCGATATGATCAAGAGCCTCCTCACCGGCAAGACCAACGCCGCTGCCAGCCCTGTCACAGCTCTGGCAGGCAAGTTGTTCACCAGCAACATCCTTAGCAAACTGAATCTGGGCAGTCTGCTGAACGGCAAACTCACTGCCCTGATTCCCACAGTTCTTGGCGGCCTGTCCAACATCATCAAAGACCAGGATGGCGACGGCGACGTGGACCTGAACGATATCCTGCTGACCCTCAAGGGCGGCAAGAGCAGCGGCATCCTGGGTGCAGCAACCAGCATCCTTGGCGGACTGTTCAAGAAATAACCGTCAGATTATAGATTTATAGCAAGACGCCCTTTTCGGGCGTCTTTTTTTGCAAAAACCGCCCGTGTTGTTTATCTTTGATAGATATATCAAGATTATTTCTGCATAATGAAGCAAATAGTAGAATGCGTCCCCAACTATAGCGAGGGCCGCGACAAATCAGTTATTGACGGTATTGTGGGGGCAATTGCCTCTGTTGATGGAGTTAAGGTGCTGGACGTGGATCCCGGAGAGGCCACCAACCGCACCGTGGTCACCTTTGTAGGTGCCCCCGATGATGTATGCGAAGCGGCCTTCCGTGGAGCAGCAAAAGCACAGGAACTGATAGATATGCGTCTGCACCACGGGGCGCATCCCCGCAGCGGCGCCACCGACGTGCTGCCCCTGATTCCCGTGGCGGGCATCACTATGGAAGAGTGCGCAATCTTGGCCCGTAAACTCGCAGAGCGTATGGCCACCGAACTTGGGATTCCCTGCTACTGCTACGAGGCTGCCGCATTCAAACCCGAGCGGAAAAATCTTGCAGTGTGCCGTGCAGGTGAATATGAGGCCCTGCCGGAGAAAATGGCCGACCCCGCACGCAAGCCCGACTTTGGCCCCGACGGCTACAACGACACCGTGGCCCGCAGCGGCGCAAGCAACGTGGGTGCGCGCAATTTTTTGATTGCAGTCAACTTCAATCTCAATACGACATCCACCCGCCGGGCAATGGCGGTTGCCTTTGACGTCCGCGAGAAGGGTCGCAAGGCCCGCGAGGGAGGCTCTCTTACTGGCAAGTTGCTCAAAGACGAAAACGGCAACCAGATATGGATTCCCGGCACCCTCAAGGGCTGCAAGGCCATCGGCTGGTATATAGATGAATACGGCATCGCCCAGGTCTCTATGAATATCACCGACATAAACCAGACTCCGCTGCACATCGCATACGAAGAGGTTTGCAGGGCAGCGGCGGCACGCGGCCTAAAGGTGACCGGCGCAGAGATCGTGGGCCTGGTGCCCAAGAGCGTGCTTATAGACGCCGGCAAGTTTTATCTAGCCCGCCAGCAGCGCTCGCTGGGAATAAGCGAAGAAGAGATCATCAAGATCGCGGTGAAGAGTATGTCCCTTGACGACCTCAAGC
>JAFRRR010000087.1 GCA_017428035.1 Bacteroidales bacterium
ATGCCAGCAGCGCGGGCGAACCGGTGAGGAACGACTTGCCAAGGCTCAGGCCGAAGAACTGGCTGTACCAGAGGATACCGGCCAGAGCGCAGAAAAGCAGGTTGTGCCCCCAGAGGTTACCCTTTTTGTAGTCGCCCCAAGTGTGGTTCTTGCTGTTCTGGCTGAAGCAGTAAACCGCATTTACAATGAAGCCGCCGATGGTCACCAGCAGCACTGCGGGCAACTCTTTGAACATAGGGTTGGTCCCCTCAAAGAACATATTGGCGCCACAGCCCTTGCCAATTGCAAAGCAGGCGCTCATAAAGCCCGAAATCAGCGCCACAAGGATACCCTTGCCAAAATTGAAACGCTGAGGCTCGGCATTGTCCTTCTTGTCTTTTGCGGCCGCCTTGGCCCTCATACTGCCGGCCAAGCCTATGATGAGCACACCGATGAACATAACCACCACGCCGGCGATAACGGCACCGGTGATGGTGCCCACGGCGCCGCTGGAAAGACCCAGCAGGTCGGTGGCCACCGGAGTCAGTATCACGCCCAGTGCAGAGCAGATACCCAGCGCCAGGCTCTGACCGAGGGCCACGCCCAGATAGCGCATACTAAGGCCAAAGGTCAGGCCGCCCACGCCCCAGAGCATACCGAAGAATATGGTGAGCAGTGTGGCCTTGGGATCGGCGGTATAGAGACTCATCAGGCTGTTGCCGTCGGTCACCGCCAGCAAAGCGCCCAGCAGCGGGAACACGAGCCAGGCAAAGACGCCCTGGACAATCCAGTAGCTCTCCCAGCTCCACTCCTTGATCTTGTTGATGGGCACGTAGCTGCTCGCCTGGCAGAACGCGCCTATCGCAATGATTAATAATCCAAGG
The DNA here is from genome assembly GCA_017428035.1 of Bacteroidales bacterium. Taxonomy (GTDB): domain Bacteria; phylum Bacteroidota; class Bacteroidia; order Bacteroidales; family UBA932; genus Equibacterium. The sequence continues at coordinate 864 of JAFRRR010000087.1, forward strand.
AATATCATAACCTGTTATCTTTTGCTGGTTACTTCTGCTTCGTATTTCTGGATAACCTCCACGAACTCTTGGCCCACGGGCACATTGTTCTTCAGGCAGAACATATCGTATACTGCATTCCAAGGCATAACCTTAGCCTCTTCAAAGAGAGCCAGCACTTCGAAGTGCTTGTCTTCCAGCTCGTACTTGCTCATTGCCTCGCGAGGCTCAAGCAGAGCGCGGAGCATACATTTCTGAGCTGCGCGGCTGCCGGTAACGTATGCACCGATACGGTTCATAGCACCGTCGAAGTAGTCCAGACCGTAGTGAACGCGCTCCAGGGCGTTTGCGCGTACAATCTCGGCAAACAGATCAAGAGTGTTGTCGTCCATAATGGTTACGTGGTCGGAATCCCAGCGGATGGGACGGCTCACGTGGAGCATCAGCTCGGGTACAAAGTTGAGCAGTGCAGAAACCTTGTCTGCAGGGCTCTCTGTGGGGTGATAGTGACCTGTGTCGATTGTAGGAATCTTGCCGTTCTTTGCAGCATATGCGGCATAGAAGTCGTGGGAACCTACGGTGAAACTCTCCAGGCCGATACCGAACAGCTTGCCCTCGATGCAGTCTTTCATATACTTCTTATCCTCTGCAAAAATCTTGTCCAGGGAGTCCTTGAGCAGGCTGCGGTACAGCATATGGTTCACAGAGACATCCTTGCAACCGTCGTGTACCCATACATTGAGGATACAGGGGTCGCCCTGAGCCTTACCCATTGCGTCGGCGATGTCACGGCAGCGCTTGGTGTGCTCGATCCAGAAATCGCGGATACCCTTGTCGGGATTGGCGAGGGTGAGGTTGCCACTCTTAGGGTGGGAGAAAGAAGTGGAGTTGAAGTCCAGTTTGGTATCGTTTTCCTTACCCCACTCTATCCAGCTCTTGAAATAATCTACAGTTACCTCGTCGCGATCCACAACCTTGCCCTGGAAATCGCCGTAAATCTCGTGCAGATTCAGGCGGTGGGTACCGGGAATCAAACTCTTTGCCTTAAGCACATCGGCGCGCAGTTCATCTATATTGCGGGCTGCACCGGGATAATTGCCGGTGGACTGGATACCGCCCGAGAGGGCGCCTGCCTGCACTTCAAAACCCTTAACGTCATCTGCCTGCCAGCAGTGCATAGAGAGGTGGAAATTCTGGAGCTGCTCCAGGACTTTGTCGGTGTCGATGCCTATTTCGGCGTAACGTTCTTTGGCCAGTTCGTAGGCCTTGATTACTTGGCTTTCTTTCATTTTGGTGTTGATTTATTTTGATATTATTTCTTTGAATCTTGCATAAGCGGCATCCCATACCGGGCCGTCCTTGGGAAGATATTCCTCCGTGGCGATGCTCTCGCCTATCAGGCGGCGCATATCTTCTTTGGTGCTGACCAGACCTGCGGCGCGGGCCTGAATCATCACATTGCCGATGGTGGTGGCCTCTGAAGGACCTGCCAGAACGCGCAGCTTGGTGGCATTGGCGGTAATCTGGTTCAGCAGGGCATTCTTGCTGCCGCCGCCGATGATATGCAGCACCTCGATTGGCTCCTTCACGAACTTGGAGTTGAGGGTGTCAATGACATTGCGGTATTTGAGCGCCAAACTCTCGAAGATACAGCGCACCATTGCACAGTCGTCTTCTGGCACAGGCTCGCCGTGGCTGCGGCAGTAATCCTTGATGGCCTGCTCCATATCTTCCGGCGCGGCAAAAGCGGGATTGTCGGGATCCACGAAAGAGACAAACGGCTTGGCCTTGCCCATCATCTCCACAATCTGGGGATAGCTGTAGTCCTTGCCCTGCTCTTTCCATTTTACGCGGCACTGCTCCAGCAGCCACATTCCCGTGACATTCTTCAGGAAGCGGATGGTGCCGTCTATGCCGCCCTCGTTGGTATAATTCTCTTTGAAGGATTCCTCGCCGATAATGGGCTCATAAGCTTCAATGCCAATCAGAGACCAGGTGCCGGAAGACAGGTAGGCGAAGTTTTTGGTGGTGGCGGGCACGGCTGCAACCGCACTTCCGGTGTCGTGGCCTGCCACGGCCACAACCTTGACTGCGCCAAGGCCGGTCTCGCGGGCCAGATCTTCTGTGAGGGTACCCACGATATGTCCGGGCATCACAATCTCAGGGAACAGCGCGGGGCTGACTCCGGCAGCTTCCAGCAGCTCGTTGTCTATCTTCTTGTCATAAGGATTCAGGAACTGGGAAGTGGAGAGGATGGTGTATTCGCACACCATTTTGCCGGTGAGCAGATACGACAGTGCATCGGGCAGGAACAGCACCTTGTCGGCAGCCTCCAGAGATGAATTGCCCTCGCGGTGCAGCGAGAATAGCTGGAACAGCGTGTTGAAATTCATAAACTGGATGCCGGTGCGGCGGTAAACCTCGTCTTTGGGCACAATCTTGAAATACTCTTCCATCATACCGTCGGTGTAGTGGTCACGATAGGCACGCGGCTGCGAGAGGATATGTCCGTCGCGACCCACGCATACGATGTCCACGCCCCAGGTATCAATGCCGATGGAGGCTACATCCAGCCCCATTGCCCCGACTTTCTTGAGGCCCTTGCGGATTTCGTCGAAGAGATAATAAAGATTGCAGTATGTGCGGCCGGCAATTGTAGAGAAGCCGTTGGAGAAGCGGTGAACCTCTTCCAGCTCCAGCTTGCCGTCCAGGCGGGCCAGGACTACCCTGCCGCTGGTCGCGCCCAAATCGATGCTAATTGAAGTAAATGCCATATTATAAATCAGTTGAATTCAATCCATCAAAATTAGGAAAAATCCGGCTAAAAGTCAATACGTAACCCATCGAAAGCGGGAGAAACACCGCCTGGAAGCATCCTGGCGAACTCTTCGTGACGCGGCAGCTGGTGTGATAGATGAGTCAGGAACGTGCGCTTTGCACCCACCTTTGCGGCCACCTCAAGCGCCTGATCCAGAGTGAAGTGGGATATATGACGGGTGAAACGGATGGCGTTGATCACAAACGTGTCCACCCCTCGGAACTTCTCTATGCTCTCTTCAGAAATTTTGCTGGCATCGGTCAGATAGCCAAACTTCCCAAAGCGGAATCCCAGCACCGGCAGGGTGAAATGCAGCGCCCTAACTGGAACAATCTCCACCCCGCCTATTTCAAACGGACTGTCAGTAATGGTGTGTAACTCATATTTTGGAGCTCCGGGATATGGATTTTCTGCAAAAGCATAGGCATATTCCCTGCGCAGCGACTCCTGCACATATTCCTCGCAATAAATAGGGAAAGCCCGCTTCTCAAAATAGTTGAAACTGCGCACGTCATCCAGGCCGCCGGTATGGTCTTTATGATTGTGCGTCAGCAAGATGGCATCTATATGACGGATGTCCTCGCGAAGCATCTGGCTGCGGAAATCGGGGCCGCAGTCCACCAGCAGCTTCAATCCCTCGTATTCCACATATACAGAACTGCGGTATCGTTTGTCCCTGGCGTCGGGCGATGTGCACACCTGGCAGTCGCATCCCAGCATAGGCACCCCGGAAGAGGTCCCGGTGCCCATAAATATCACTCTGTTTGCCATTTTTACAATATAACATCGACTATCTGACCCACCAGCGAGGGGTCAAAGTCGCGTTCTACCTTTATATAGTTGCGGCTGTAGCCGAACATCTTACCGTCTTTGTTGGTGCTTTCGAACAACACCTGCTCGCGCCTCCCGCGGTTGGCCTCGCAAAACTCACCGTGGAGCTTTTCGCACAGCTGTTCCAGGGCCTGAACCCTGGCTTTCTTTTCCTGCTCACTCACCTGGCCGGGCATATCAGCCGCCGGGGTAGAAGCCCGCCTGGAATAAGGGAATATGTGGATAAATGCAGGCCGGATCTGCTCCAGAAAACGATATGTCGTCTCAAAATCCTCTTTGGTCTCGCCGGGGAAACCCACAATGACGTCGATGCCAAAAAACACATTGTCCATCTTGCTTCTGACATATTCTATCCTGCGGCGGAAGAAATCGGTATTGTAGCGCCTGTGCATAGCGGCCAGGATACGGTCGCAGCCCGACTGCAGCGGGATATGGAAATGCGGCAGGAATTTGGTGCCCGCGGCTATCCAGTCTATAATCTCTTCTGTGAGAAGATTGGGTTCTATGGAAGATATGCGCCAGCGCTCTATCCCCTCCACATCGTTCAACGCTTTGATCAGGTCAAAGAAACTCTCTCCGGTGCTCTTGCCAAAATCGCCGGTGTTGACGCCGGTGATTACCACTTCTTTGAAACCTGCGGCGGCTATCTCCTTCGCCTGGGAAACCACAGTGGCTATCGGGGCATTGCGGCTGTCACCGCGGGCCAGCGGCACCGTGCAATAGGTACAGTGATAGTCGCAGCCATCCTGAACCTTTAAAAAAGCGCGGGTACGCTCTGTCGTTGAAAAAGCGGGGAAATACTTGAGGCTCTGCCCTATCGGCTCCACAAAGACCTTGCGGTCAAGCTGCGGGGCGGTGGCTATTTTCAGCAGTTCGCCTTTATACTCGCTGCCAACCACGGCCCAGACGCCCTCCATATCGGCCAGCTGGCCGGCCTTGAGCTGCGCCTGGCAACCGGTCACAACAATGCGCGCCTCCGGACTCAGACGGTGCAGGCGACCAATGAAATTGCGGCCCTTCTTGTCGGCCATAGCCGTCACGCTGCAGGTATTCACCACATAGATATCGGCCGGTCCGGTGGATGGTACCACCGTGAATCCAGCCTGCAGAAACTCCCGCTCGAAGGTGGAGGTCTCTGCAAAACTCAGCTTGCAGCCCAATGTAGAAAAGGCCACTGTCTTCATATCAGAAACTCAGGGTGATGCAGGCTGCGGTTTCGGGTGTATCCAGGGCGTTGGTGGCATATGTGAACGGCGGGCGCATCTTGCACACCGTCACGGAGGCCTTCTTCACCTCCGGCGCCTGCCGCCTGATCTCAGAAAGGATGGTGCCGGCCACGTGTTCCAGCAAAAATGACGGAGTTGCCATAGCCTCCTTCACTATATTGTACAGCACCGCATAGTCCAGAGTATCGCCTATCAGATCGGTTTTGGCCGCCTTGCGCAAATCCACTTTGCAGCTGAGATTCACCACAAAATCGTTGCCTGCGGTGCGCTCTTCTGGCAGGCAGCCGTGATATGCGTGGAACTTGAGATTCTTTAGTTCAATGGTGCCGAATCTTTTCATAACCGTCTGATTTTAAGCCAATATAACAAACACGCAAGGTCGCTTGCCAATAGTGGGCACATTGCGTTTCCACTGCTCTATTGCCCTGGTGCGGATAAACGCATCGGGCTGAGTGATGTTGGCGGCGATGCAAAGGCGGGTGGTGCCGGAGAGCGTCTCCAGCATATCCTTTACAAGTGCATCGTTGCGATATGGTGTCTCGATTATAATCTGTGTCTGGCCCAGGCGGCGGGAGAGTTTTTCCAACTCGGAAAGACGGGCCCGGCGCTCTGCCGGCTTCACCGGAAGATAGCCTGTAAAGGCAAACGACTGGCCGTTCATTCCGCTGGACATAAGCGCCATCATCAGCGACGAAGGGCCCACCAGCGGCACCACCTCAATGTCGTGCCGGTGTGCCTCGGCCACCAGAATGCTGCCGGGATCGGCCACGGCGGGAAGTCCTGCCTCGCTTATCAGCCCCACATCCTGCCCCGACTCCAAAAGCGCCACATAGCCTGCGGCATCGGTCTCGGCAGTGTGCTCGTTGAGTTCAAAAAACTCCAGGGAATCTATCTTGCCCTTGAGGCCGGCGGCAGATAAGAAGCGGCGTGCGGTGCGGACCTCCTCCACCACGAACGTGCGGATACCGGCAATGGCGTCGAATACACCACCGCCAAGCACCTGGCGCGGATCGCCCTCGCCTAGCGGCGAAGGAATCAGATATAGCCTGCCTTTCATCGAAAGGCGAAGTTAATCAACTTTTTCGATTTTATTCTCGGCTGCGTACCAAAGATATCCTTCTATATTTTCATAGCCCATACGGCGCAGCATATCCATATAGCGGCACACCTGGGAGCGATATCCGCCGTGATGGGCGCCGAATTTATAGTCCACCACGGCGACCTTGCCGCCGGAAAGCACGACCCTGTCGGGACGGTACACCTTGCCGTCGGTGTCTATGATTGAGAGTTCGTTCATCGCCTCCGCGGCAGAGTCAAACCAGCCGTAATCTTTTACCGATTCCAGCATTCCGCCCACGAGGGAGATGGTCTCGGCGCGCTTTTCTTTAGGAAGTTCGCCTCCCTGGATTGCGGCATCCACGGCAGATTCCATATCGGTGGCAGTCCTGATTCTTGAAAGGATATCGTGCAGCACAATTCCCCTCTGCCGGGCCGCATCCCGGCCTTCGGGATCAAAGAAATCGCTGCCCCGGTAGACCAGCGCCAGCCGTTTGCGGCCTTCGCCACTGCCCTCCATAGGGATGGAATTGTAGCCGTCGAGCTGCATAGGTGTCACCCCCTCGCTGTCTTCTTCGCCCGCCGTGTAAGGCGCTCTCTCCCCTACCTCAAATACATTGTCTTTCAAAGACTTCTCTTTTTCAAGCAGGTTGTAGACCATACCCGAGACGCATTTGGTGTCTTTCTTGTTGGCAAACACAATCAGCTCGTGCTTGGCGCGGGTAAATGCCACATACGCCGTGTTCAGGGCGTCCATCTTGTAGAGGAGTTCCTCCCGCTTATAATCGCCGCTGAATGTAGATGCATTTGCATAACTGCTGAATTCCACAGGAAGCAGGCCTGCGTCCAGCGCCGATGAGTCCTTACACCACATATATTTGGCCTGCGAGCCTTTGGGGGCCAGTTCTTCCTGGAAGAATGGCACTATCACCACCGGACATCCAAGTCCCTTGGCCTTGTGGATTGTCATAATGCGCACTGCGTTGGCTCCGCGGGGAGATGACACGGCAGATGTGCTGCCGACATCGTCCCACCAGCGCAGGAATCCGGCCATATCGGAGCCATAGTCTCTCATATAGTCCAGCACCAGGTCCATAAAGGTCATCAGATAGGGCATCTCTCCTTTGATAAGATCCTGGTCCAGAGAGCGGACAATATTCTCGCACACATCGTATAGGGAATTGCCTGCAATGTTCACGGCAGAAACATCAACACCCATCTCTTTCATAACCTGACGGTTGGTGGCATCATCGGGGTTGACCATATATTTGAGCACGGCCACTATGCGCTGCACAAAGGCCGAAACACCCACCAGCAGCGACTCGTCTGTGATGACATCTATGCCGTCGGCAATCAGCTGCTCCGCCACCTCTGCCGCCTGAGTGTTTTTGCGCACCAGCACATATATGGCATTGCGAGGATACCCCAGAGCATCCAGGGCCTCTATCTCACCTTTCAGCGCAGCCAGCGCGGGATTGGGTTCATCTGCAGACTGCTTCTCATACCAAGTGACCTTCACGTGGCCCTCTTTGCCGGACTTCACCTTCTGCTCACAATCTTCAAAAGACCGGGCTATGGTCTCGTCCCCGTCGAAATAGCCGTCCCGCGCATTGGTGAGGCCCAGGAAGATATGGTTGTTGAACTCCACAATGGCCTTGTCGCTGCGGTAGTTGTCTTTGAGTGTATCCGGCACTATGTTGCGCCCGCCAAGCTCCTTTTGCACACCGCTGTCCAGGGTGTTCCAGTCGCTGCCCCTCCATCGGTAGATACTCTGCTTCACATCGCCCACAATCAGATTGCCGTAGCCCTGGTCCAGGCTCTGCTCCAGCAACGGCTTGAAGTTGGCCCACTGCATCAGCGAGAAGTCTTGGAACTCGTCCAGCAGATAGTGGTCTATCCAGCTGCCGACCCTCTCGTAAATAAACGGAGTGTCGCTGTCACCTATCATTCTGCCAATAGCCTGGGTGGTTTCTCCAAGCAGCATTATGTTGTTCTCTTTGAGATAATGACCCAATGCCGCATATATGCTGCCGAAAATCTTCATCACGCCTATGTTGTTGCGCACAATCACCGCTGTATGATAGACAGAAAACTGATTGCCGAACATCTCGACTATACCCGCCAGAAGAGTATCAAGGCCGGGTTCGTGACTGCAAGCCGCCTGGGCACGAGGCAGCATATCCTTCTGCGAAGTTTTTGCAAACCACTCCGCACAATCGCTGCAGAGCATCTCCTTCTGGTTTTCTGTGAGCAACTTGGTCTTTTCAGAGGGCTTCGGCACATCTCCACCGGCATAGGCTATTAATTTCTTGATTATGCTGTCCCCACCCTTAAACGAGATGCCGTATTCATTGATTACTGCCACAGCATCTCGGGCCAGGCTGCGCAACCGGCTTTCAAATTCAGAAGAAATCTCGCGCGCCTTGGTCTCTACCTTCTCCATCTTTTCCAGGTCGGGCTTATATTCAGAAGCCTTTACTTTGAACTCCTCTTTAAGGAAGAGTTTCGCAAACTCCAGAAGCCGCTCTTGGAAGCCGTGTTTGGATTTATAGCGGAGCTGGTCCACTGCAAAGCGGTTGATGATGTCAAACACCCGCTCGCCGCCGGCATCGCCGCTGTCCAGACCGGAGAGCAGTTCGTCCACCACGTGGGCCAGCACATCGTCGTCCCTGAGCTCTACGCGATAGTTGGAAAAGCTGCCCAGCTCCCGTGCAAACGACCTGAAGATCTGCTGGAAAAACTTGTCTATGGTGCAGACCTGAAAGTTGGAATAGTCGTGCAGGATGGCCGTGAGGGCCTCCTTTGCCTTCTTCTGGATTGCAGCCGCCTCTTCTATACTTTTCCCCTTGAACTCTTCGCCTTTTCCCTGCGACAGTTCGTGGAGAGTTTTCACTATGCGGCTCTTCATCTCCTCCGTGGCCTTGTTGGTAAAGGTCACAGCAAGGATATGCTTGTAGGCATCCCGCTCCGCATCGGGAGCTAGCAAAAAAGAAATATACTTGTGGGTAAGTCGGTGGGTCTTGCCGCTGCCGGCCGAGGCCTTGTATATGTCAAGCTGTCCGTTACTCATAGCAATTATCTCCTATCTGCCGCAAATAGCCTTTGCCGGACAGTATTTGCAGGCATCGCTGCCGGCTTCCACTCCCCTGAAAGGAATATCCGGATTAAAAATTTCTGAAAGAATCTCCTGAACACTGGCGCTGAAGGCCTCCACTGTCTCAGGGGGGCAATACCTTGACTCCACGTAAGAGTCAAACAATTTCTTGACGTCGTACACGGCAAGCTCGTACTCCTTCTGAGAAGGATTGTCCAGCGTCAGAAGCAATGCGTACACCAGCAACTGGTATGATGTCTTAAGCTCTCCGCTATAGACCTTTGCCAACTGCGCTTCTGAAGTATAACTGTTTGCCTCCGACACGCTGCCGGTCTTGTAGTCGCAGATGCGCGGGGCGCCGCCCTTACGGTCCAGCCGGTCAACAAAGCCCTTGAGGCGGACATTCTGCTGCCGGCCGTCTATCATCACCGGAATCTCTTTTTCCAGCCGGAGCTCGCTGGCCAGATATGTAAACGGAGCATAGGCGATATCATTCCGCAGGGTTGCCTTTACCAGCTCCGTCACCAGATTTGCGGTGATCTGGTTGCGGCGGGACAGTTCGCTGCCCTCATGTCGCTTGAGCTCCTTGTTCAGATACTTGGCCACTGTAGTCGATATCAGCGCCGCGTTTGCCGCAACGCCCTTAAGCCACTCCCGGGTAACCTCTTTACCCTTGACCGGGGCATAAAGCTCTTCCATTGTATGATGGAAAGTGTTGCCAAACTGACCGGCATCCACCTCTTCGCTGACCTCGTCTTCTTCTGCCAGCCCAACCACCTGAGAATAGTAGAACTTTAGCGGACAATTGATGTAGGATATCAGACTGCTGGCAGAGAAAGCATTGTACTTGCCGTCCTCTTCCCGGGGAATGAAAAAGTGGTCGTGCAACTGACGCAGGAGCTCCGGTGTCTTCTCTACACTTCTTACTACCCCATCCACCGGCTTAATCTCCAGATCTACGCTGCGGAAGTCCATATCAAAGCCGTAGTGATACCTAAGCTGCTTCACAAAGCGGCTCTCCTCGCCGCTGAGCATACCCTTGGTGCGGGAGTCGTAGATAAGGACCACCTTCTTTGCCCGGTAGATACTGCGGTAGAAATGGTATGCGGCTATGGAGTCGAACAGCTCCACGGTGGGAAGGCCAAACCCGCGGCGGACATTGTATGGTATCAGGCTGTCACTCTGCTGCTTGGCGGGGAACACCCCCTCATTTACCGAGAGGATAATAAGCGTCTCGAAATCTATGGCGCGGACCTCCAGAGGGCCCATAACCTGCAGGCCGCTGAGCGGCTCGCCCCTGAAATCCACCGTGAGGCGGGAGGTAATCTCCCGCAGGAACTTGAAGTAGGTGCGCATCTCCATAGGGATGGCCAGGTCCTTCATATGGCTCACGGAAGTGTAGTAGCCGTGGGCAAACTCTTTCTCAATGTCGGGCAGCGACGGCGCCAGAGTCTGCAACACCTCCATCTGCCAGTCATATACGCCAGCGGTTTCCGTCACGGGACGGAAAACCACACACAGAATATCATCTTCTGCGAAACGCTCTGCCGGCACAATAATCTCATTGGACGCCACAATATCTTTCTTGAGCTTTACCGACCGGTCGGGCGATGCCGTGCGGATAAATGGATGATTGAGAAGAGCCGTCACATCCTTGTGATAGAAGCCGGCACTGCGCTTATTCAACTGCAGCGAAGAGAGCATATCCATAAGCGACGCCGTGGCGCTGTTGTGCAGGCCATAGCCCATTGTGACATTCACGTGCCGGATATTCTCCGGGATGGAGTTGAGCAGCGGCATCAGCAGATTCTCGTCTGGCAGCACCACCGCGGTGGACTCTTCTCCAGCCACGGCCAACTCTGCCGCAGCCACCTTGGCCTGCGCCACGGCACTGGAAGCAGCCACCACAGTCACCTTGGGCCGGCTGTCATTCTCTGCCGACAGTGTATATTTAGATGGGTATCTTCCCTTATAATTCTTTATGAAATATGAGGCCTTGTTGGCCGTATCGGTGAGACATTCACCGTAGAAATCCCAGTAAAAGTCGCCGTCAAACTCGGCTTTGATATAGTCGTACAGGGCGGTCTCGCACTTGCACAGGGCGTTCTGCCCTACCACCACGATACGGTCGTAACCGGCCAGCGAGGCCTTGATGCCGCCGGTCTCACCGTGCAATATGCGCTCTGCCACTTCCCTCTGCAGCATCCCTTCGTATGCGATGCCTTTCCCGGCGAGGCTCTCCCTGAAAGAGGCATACAAATCGAAAAGTATCTCCCACATACCCAGGAACTTTTCTTTCTGCTGCGAGCCCTTATTCTCTACGACTACGCCCCAGAACTGCTTCAGGGCATCTTTCTGGTCTTTGTCCAGAAAATCATAGCCTGAATCCAGCTCCCGCAAATCTTTGATGTGGGCAAAGAGCTTGGACGCATCGGCCATATATTTGTCCACATCGCTGAAATCTGCAATCACGGCCTCGCCCAGCGAGACAAAGCTGTCAAAACCCTCAAACTCACGGCCGCGCCCGCCGCATACCCTGGCATACATCTGCCAGAGGATGTAGATGAGCTGTATCTTGTCTCCTCGGCCGTACGGACTGAGCCTGGCAAAAAGGTCGCCTATGGTTATGATGTCGGGCGAAAGCACCGGAACGCTGCTGCACTGCCCCAGATATTTCTGGAAAAAGAGCGCAGAGCGGCGGCTGGGAAACACAAACAGGCAGCGGCGCAGATCCACGTCATTCTGGGCCGTGTAGGCCTTTGCAATCTGATACAGGAAGCTATTCTCCATTTGCCGGGTATTTTTCCGATAGTTTTTCAATTGCAAATCTATAGAAATATATGAGTAAAATTGCTACACATATTCCATAAATCAAACCGGCCGCCACATCCAGCGGATAGTGGTATCCCAGATAGATTCTGCTGTAGGACACCAGCAACGACCACACAACCAGCACTATCCTGAGCCAGCGCCGGCCCAGGATGCCCGAAACCAGCAGCGCAAAGCAGATGGTGTTTGCGGCGTGGGCAGAGAAAAAGCCGTAGGGCGACCCAGTTCCGGTGGGGAAACGGCCGCCAGCGGTGGCCATCTCGTATCCCGGCCGGGGCCTTGCCACCAGCCATTTCACAAGATTTGACCCCCAGTCGCACAGCAGATAACCCAAAATGCAGGCCGCCAGACCAATCAGGCCGGCAATCCAGAATTTGCCGGCAGCGACGGGCCTTTCAAGGGCATAACCGCCGCACTGGATGGCATAGCATTTGCGGAAAAACAGCGCGACCGCAAGTGCCAGGTAAAGAGGTATCCAAACCGCTATGGCAGAGAGGATTTTCATTACCGGGTCAATAATCGGACTCCACCATCCGTTTATTAACAGAAAAAGTTGTTGGTCATATTCAATCATATTTACAAATATATTCTATTTTTGCCGCCGTTACAAAGACAAAGCACATTATGAAAAAGATTAACGCGCTTAAATATATACTGATATCGATACTGATTTCTTTCGGTACATCTGCATTTGCCCAAACAACTATCAAAGGCATTGTGAAGGACGCCGAGACCCTGGAGGGAGAGGTGGCCGCAATAGCGCAGCTGCTCAAAGAAGGCCAGAGTGTCACCTACACAATCACCGATTCCACCGGCGCTTTCCTGCTTAAGACCAACGTCACCGGCCCGCTTACGGTCAAAATTGAAAATATGGGCCGCAAGACCATAGAGCGTGACATCACCGCCGGCGGCAGCACCGTGGACCTTGGCGAAATCCTTATTGAAAACGATGCTGAAACCCTTAAAGAATCTTCTGTATCGGCACTCAGGACCCTGGTCAAGATTGGAGCCGACCGCCTGAGCTACGATGTGGAGCACGACATCGACGCCAAGAGTATGACCGCCCTGGACCTTCTGCGCAAGGTACCTATGGTCACCGTGGATGCCCAGGACAACATCACCGTGAACGGAAGTTCATCTTTTAAAGTATATGTAGACGGCAGACCCAACCAGATGCTGAGCAACAACCCTTCCCAGATGTTCAAGGTGATGCCAGCCAGCCTCATCAAGAGCATCGAGGTAGTCACCAACCCGGGCGCCAAATATGACGCCGAGGGCACCGGCGGCATCCTGGATGTCAAGACTATGAGCGGCGCCGGCAGCAGCGTGACCACCGACGGCATTTTCGGCACCGTGATGGCCGGGTTGGACACCCGCGGCAGGGCAAACGGCGGCGTGAGCATCAACGCCCAGAAAGGCAAATGGACATTCGGCGCCAATATACACGGTATGAGGGAAGACCTGGGCGGAATAGAGATGTCCAGTACGACCACATATTCCGAAACCGCCACCTCTATAGAGACACTGACCAGAGGCTCCAACAAGGGCGGCGGCATATTCAGCAATGTCAGCGTCGGCTTTGAGCCAGACACCCTGAACCTGTTCAACCTGACTGTCGGTGTCAACAGTTTCGGAAACAACTCCATAGGAAACGACGGACGCACTACATACACCGTGGCAGGCGTCCCCACCCTGAGTTATTCGCAGTCCACCGTGAGCAAGATGTCTATGTCGTTTATCAACGCCAGCTTTGACTATCAGCACACATTTGCCGACAGCCGCGACAAGACACTTACCCTCTCCTACCAGTTCTCCGGCAATCCCCAGAAAGGAAACAGTCTCTACGATCTTACCTATGACGACGGACGCACAGAAGAGCGCCATTCTGTGACCGACGACCTCACTTCAGAGCACACCGTCCAGACCGACTTCACAACTCCCATAGGCAAAAACCAGACACTGAGCAGCGGTCTGAAATACATCTACCGCCACAACAGCGCCAACGACGCCTATAACGGCATACCCAGCGTCTACGACTATTACAACCACATTGGCGCAGCCTATACCGAATATACCGCCACAATAAAGAATCTGGTGCTCACCGCAGGACTCCGCTACGAGCGCACCTTCCAGCTGGTGGACTACGACCTTGCAGAAAAAGACTTCGACATCAACTACGGCAACTTTGTACCCAACGCCAGCCTGCAGTGGAACCTCTCCGAGGCAGGCAACCTGAGCCTGGCCTACAATATGCGCATCCGCCGTCCGGGCATCAACTCCCTGAACCCCTATGTAGACCAGTCGGACCCCACCTCAAGGTCCTACGGTAACCCCGATGTCCGCGCAGAGAGAAACCACCGCATCTCCCTGGCCTACAATTTTGCCAGCCCCAAGTGGGTGATCAGCGCCAAACTCCGGGAACGTCTGGGCAAGGGCGGCATAAGCGAGTATTCGTTCTACGACGGCAGCATACTGAACCACACCTACGGCAATATCATAAGCCGCAGTAGCACCGGGCTTGACATCTACGCCAACTGGAACATAAACAACAAGACCCGCCTGTATGTAAACGGCGATGTGGACTATAACATACTCAGCAGCAAAGAGCTGGACCAGCGCAATTCGGGCTGGGAATACGGTGTTTTCGCCGGCTTCCAGACCTCTGTATTCTGGGATATGCGCCTCAGCCTGAACACATTCATCAACGGCGGCGATATATCCCTGCAGGGCCACAGCAGCCCCTTCCGCTTCGGTATGCTGGGTATCACAAAGACCTTCTTTGGCGATAGGCTCAGCGTAAGCGTACAGGGTACGTCTCCCCTCTTCTCCCGCGACCTTATCATACGTGAATACTCAGAGGGTAAGGGATTCAGCAGCGAGAGCGTGGTCAAGATACCCATTATGAATGCCGGCTTCAACATCAGCTACACCTTTGGGCAGATGCGCGGAGGCAGCAAGAAAGTGCGCCACGGCATCAACAACGACGACGTGGACCAGAACACCGGCGGAGGCAGCATTATCCCCTCCGGCGGCGGAATGGGAATGTAAAATCCTTTAAAGAACCGGAAGGATATTGTCCCAGATCAGGCTGAGTTCGACTTGCATGTCCTGAACCTCGGCGGTGACTGCCAACACGGCATCCTTTTCGGGCATAACTATGATATACTGGCCGTAGGCGCCGTCGGCACGGAAAGCATTGTGGCGGCAGCGCCACATCTGGTAGCAGTAGCCCTGATGCCAGTCGGGACGGGAGTCGTTTTCAGGGTCAAAATTCTCGGGACGGTTGTCTATCTGATATTTGGACATCTCCTCAACCCAGCTGGCCGGTATCACCTGCTTCCCGTGCCACTTGCCGCCGTCCAGCAGCGTCTGGCCGGTCTTGGCCATATCCTCGGTCTTGATATAAAGGCCCCAGCCGCCATAGTTTATCCCTTTGGGACATTCTTTCCAATAGGGCTTCTCTATGCCCAGCGGTTGCCACAGGCGAGGCTCCAGATAGTCAACTATCTTTTCTCCCGAGACTTTCTGCACTGCTGCAGAAAGCATATAGGTGCCTATAGTATTGTAGCAGAAATATGTGCCCGGCTTGCGCTCTACGGGGAATTTAAGGAACTCTGCCACCCAGTCCTCACCGTCTTCGTAGCGGATCTCGTTGGTATGCTCGTTTTCGTGGCCGCAGCTCATTGTGAGCAGGTCACGGATGGTTATTGCGCGCAGGTTGGCGCTCAGGTCGCCGGTCACTTTCTCGGGGAAGATATCCACAAGATGGTCATCCAGGCTAAGCAGACCTTCATCTATGGCAAAACCCACCGCGATGGAGGTGAAAGTCTTGCTAACCGAGTGCATAACGTGGGCGCTGTCTTTATCGGCGCCGTTGAGCCACCGTTCGGCTATGACTTTGCCGTGCTGCAGCAGCATAGCGCTGTGGATGGTCTGACCGGCATCGGCCTCCGCCTGCAGCCAGGCTTCAAAGGCTGCCGCCTGCTGCGGCGTGGCTTTTCCGCGGGGAAGAGATGTGTTATTCTTGGGTGCACAGGCCGCCAGAAGCAGTGCGGCGGCCATTGTCAATACAAGGCACGATTTTTTCATAGTCGGTTGATTGTTTGCATTTTACCAAAGGTAATAAAAACTATTGACATTTATTATTCTATTACATAATTTTGTACTAAACAAAACGACTAACACTATCGGTATGAAAAAGTTTATAATTATTCTGATTGCCTTGCTTATGACGGGCATCAGCGCAGACGCCCAGCTTCTGGACCGTCTGAAAGACCGCGCAAAGGATGCTGTAGAGCGCAACCTGGGCGATAAAGTCGAGAAGGGCGTAAACGACCTTCTGGACGGCAAAAAGAAAGACAAGAAGGATAAAAAAGAAAAAGCCTCAAAAAACGAAGATGCAGATTATGAGGCAACAGAGGCTATCGACGACACGCCCGATGCCACAAGTCAGAACGTCAAGAGCGACTTCGTTCGCGGCAGCGTGATTCTCTTCGAAGATGATTTTGCCAACGAGCAGATTGGGGAATTTCCTTCCAAGTGGGACATCGATGGTGGCAGTGCTGAAGTAGCATCCATCAACGGCAAGAAGTATCTGAACTTTACAGACGACTGGAACTCAGTGGCTCCATTGATGACGAATATGGAGTCATATCTGCCAGATGTATTTACACTTGAGTGGGATGTCTTCTATAGCAAGGTTGGCGATTATGGCCAGTCTGACTTGGATGTGCATTTTATGAAAAAAGGATCTTGGAATGACCAGGCAGGTAATGTTGCATTAACATATCGGCCTTGGGGACCTGATTCTTATGGAGGCTATCGATTTGAGAAAGGCGAAGGCGCTACAGGTGATGTAAATGGCAGTTTGGACTGGAATCAAATTAAAGATTTCATCAAAATAGGTCAATGGAATCACTTTGCGGTGTCTTTTAACAAGCGTGCGTTCAAGTTTTATATCAATGGTAACAGAGTCATTAATCTGCCGAATGCTAAAGCCCCTGAGCGGATATTGTTTATCTGCGTCGGGGACTACAAATACAGAGGATTTACCAATGTTGTTCTCGCTGCCGGAGCCAAGGATCTCTACGAGCGTCAGACCACCGACCTTTCCGCTGCAGCAGCAGCCGTAGAGAAGGCCATCGCAGAGACAGGCAAGTTCGTGACCAACAACATCCTGTTCGAGACCGGCAAGGCTACCCTGAAGCCCGAATCCATGGAAGAAATCCAGAAGGTTGCCGAGTATATGAAGAAGAACCCCAGCGCCCGCTTCGAGGTGCAGGGCCACACCGACAATGTCGGCTCCGACAAGACCAACGACCCTCTGAGCCAGGCACGTGCCGAGGCCGTGGTCAAGGCTCTTGAAGAGCAGGGCGTGGATCCCTTCAACCTGCGTCCTGTGGGCAAGGGTTCTCACGAGCCTGTAGCCGACAACAAGACCGACGAAGGCCGCGCTAAGAACCGCCGCGTGGAGTTTATAAAGAAGTAAATAGGTACTTCTGAAGGGGCGCCACCATCAGCGCCTGAAGTATCTGGTTGTTTTCAAGGAGAGTCCGGACAAAATCCGGGCTCTTCTTGTATACTGTGATATCCTCGGTGGGATCCAGGTTCTGCCCGGCGACCTTTTTGACGCCCACCGCCAGGAAGCTGTGCGCCAAATTGTTGCTGGTGGCGGGATTGGGAGCGAGGTCCATCAGATGGCTCCACTCGCCTCCGGCATAGCCCGTCTCTTCAAGCAATTCGCGCTTGGCCGCCTCCAGCGGGGTCTCCCCCTCCTCTATCACGCCGCACGGCAGTTCGTAGCAGGTATTGCCCAAACCGTGACGGTACTGCCGCTCCAGAATGATGTCGCCATCTTCCGTGATGGCAATAATATTCACCCAATCGGGATATTCCAGCACATAGTAGTGGTCGTTTATGCGTCCGTCCGGCAGGCGGCAGACATCCTTTCTAGCCGTGAGCCACGGCGCCTTTTTCAAGAGGTACTCGCTCTGGAGCACCTCCCATTTACCCTCTTCGTTTATCGTATTTTCCATTACAAAGCAAAATGGACTGTGGTCTCGTAGTCATTCCAGTTGCGAAGGTCCAGCGTGATGTTCTTCTGGTCGTACACGTTGCTGTACTGGGTGTCCTCTACGGTGCCGTTATCCCACACAAGGTCTTTCCAGTGCACCTGCGCCAGGCATTCCTGGGCCTCTTCAAGAGAGAGGATGCCATTGTGTTCTTTAAGATATGCGCCGGCAGTTTCGTATCGCCACCAGCTCTTGCTGTGAGGATTGCCCACTGCCGGGTCGGGCTCGGTGGTGAAGTATTTCTCCGAAAGCAGGTGGTTGGTCACCAGCATATAGTTCGCGGCTGGGTCCTTGCGCACCACCATAGATTTCCAGCCATCCTCCTTGTCAAACTCCAGCACAGCGCAGTCGCCATTTGCATCGGCAATCATATAGTGATAGCCGCTGCCCACGGTGGCATCGTGGCAAATATCCAGGCTTTCCGCCAGGTCCAGCGCCTCCTGCACGGTGGCGCAACGGTCCAGCCAAAGCCTCATAATTATGGTGGTGCCGACATTGTGCTTTTCGGTTTCCTGTGCGGCGGCCTGTTTGGGAAGCGCCATGATGGAGGTGCAGAGCCCCTTCTCGTTGATGCCGTCCACCGGAGCATATACGGCCGCCAGGCAGCTCAGCTTCTTCATAAACGAGTCGGGAAGCTTCTCCAGCGAATAGCCAAAATGGGACATATCACTCACGCCAATGGAGGCATAGCCCTTCTTGGGGCGTGAAACAGTCACCATCGTCGGATTCTTGAAAAAGTCGTAGTTACGGCCGTACCAGTAGCCGCTGCCGTCACTTTTCGCAGCCTGGAAGCTGGTACAGTTGAAAGTAGCCATTTCGCCGTTTTCGTCGGCCACCTGCGCGCTCTTGATCTTGATAGGAAGACCTTTGCCTATTCGGCCTATCACATAGTCCAGCAGTTCGGCATTGGAATCAATATCCTTGGAAATCAAATCGTCCAGATCATAGCGGGCATTGTAGTTCATCTGATAAAGATACTCGTTGCCGCCGACACTCTTTACCGTGCGCAGGGTCGAGATTTCACCGCCCCAGATACAGGCAACGGCAATACACAGCGCGGCCAGAATGCCGACAATCCAAAGAAGAACTTTTTTCATAGTATAGGATTATTTATTGTTCGAGAGGAATCGCAGCTGGGCCTCCAGCATTTTCAGCCGCGTCATTTCAAAGCCGGCGGCGGCAGCAATGGCAATCGGACGCGAATAGAGATAGTCTATTTCCATAGGCCTGCCGTTGTCGTAGTCCAGCTTCATAGAAGGCTTGTAGGGCGTCATTTTGTCGGTGGTTGCAATCTGCTTGCCGGCAAAGGACTCGTCCAGTCCCTTCACTCCGCAGGCTTTGGCGGCGCCTATCACCTCCATCATCTGCTCTTTGATAAGCTGGCGGGTGGCCTGGTTGGCCAGCAGTTGTGCGGTGGATGCATTCAGTACCACCGTCATCCCGTTGAAGGGCATATTCCACACCGCCTTGCGCCAGCGGGCCAGAAGATAATCGGCGGTATAGGTTTCCACGCCGGAGTCTTTGAGGTCACCGACCAGAGCATCCAGCTTGGCTGTGTCGCGACAGGAATAGTTTGCTATTGTAAGGCTGCCGTAGTCCATATGGGAGATATGGCCGGGGCCGATTTTGGAAGAGCAGATAAACGCCGTTGCCGCCGCAATCTGCAGGCCGGGCATCGCCTTTTGCAGGTCATCTTCCATACCGATGCCGTTCTGGATAAGAACCACCATGGTATCGGGACCGGCCACTTTACGCAGCATTTCGGGCAGAAGGTGGTTGTTGATGGTCTTGAGACCGACCAGCACCACATCGCACTCCGGCAGGTCCGCCGCATCGCGATATGCATCCACCGGTTGTATCAGGAAATCACCGCGGCAAGAATCCACCCTGAGGCCGTGACTGCACACATAATCATAGTCGGAGTGCAACAGGAAGCAGACATCCCTGCCGGCATTAGCCAGCCGGCCGCCAAAGTAGCCGCCTACCGCCCCCGCTCCGATAACAGCATATCTCATATCAGCACTGAAAGTATCAATGCAAAGTTAATACTTTTCCGTTTTCAGCGGGAGCCCAGGTAGAGCAAAATCATACTGATAAAGAGCAAGAGAAGGTCCAGTGCCTTTCGCTTGATATTCTTCTCCTTGAGGATGAATGCGCCTATGGCGAAGCTTACCAGCACGCTGCCGCGGCGGATCATAGACACCACTGCAATCAGCGCCTCCGGCTGCGACAGTGCCCTCATATAGAGGAAGTCGGCGCCGCACAGGAAGATGCTGATAAACGGGATGGACCAGCGCCACTTAAAGGGTGTGGTTCGCGCACGGTTGGGCCACCACACGAAAGCCACCAGCAGCACCATCATCAATGCCTGATAGAGCGAATACCAGCTAAGCACCTGCATCCTGTCAATCCCAAGATAATCGGGAGACATCAGGTACTTGTCGTACAGACCGCTGGCCGCGCCCAGGATAATCGCCAGAATCAGGAACAGCATCCACTTGTTGCCCTTCCCGAAGCCTTCTTTGGCGCCTCGGAAACGCATCAGGGCATAGGCGACAATGGCCATCAGGACACCGGCCCACTGGAGCGTATTAAGCCTTTCATTGAAAATGAATATTGCGCCCAGCAGCACCAGTACGGGGCGGGTGGCGTTTATGGAGCCCACGATGGTAAGCGGCAGATGCTTCATTGCCACATAGCCCGCCATCCACGAAGAGAGCACAATGGCGCTCTTGCCCAGGATGTATAGCTGGGTATGCCAGTCGCCGAAACCGGTCGTGAACAGCCAGGGAGAGAAAATCAGCGTGCTGAACAGAGTGTTCAGCAGCAGGACGGGAAAAACCGCATTGTCCTTCAGGGAAAACTTCTTGAAGGAGTCATAACCGCCCAGCAGGACAGCCGAGCCAAATGCCAATAGCCACCACATAGCGGCGGCAAAGATAAAGAATAATTATAATTATTCCTGGGAGGGATTGTGCTCGGACGCTAGAGCGTCCTGCGCATTCCCTCACTCTCCGAGAGCAAAGCAAATTGGGGCGAGGCTTCGCCTCTCTTTGCTCGCAGTGACCGCCTTACGAGAGCAAGCTCTCGACGGCGCCCTCTGCTCACAAAAAAACGCCGCACGAATGTGCGGCGCCCCTATTTGCTTTGCGTAGCGCGGAGAGGGAGGGATTCGAACCCCCGGAACGTTGCCGTTCAACAGTTTTCAAGACTGCCGTAATCGACCACTCTACCACCTCTCCAAGTCCCTGTTGGGACTGCAAATATAGTTATTTTTTCTCTACTGCCTCGCCCTTGCTGAAAAACTTCCACTGGAAAAGGAGCAGATAGATGGCCCCTACCGTGATGCAAGAGTCTGCAAAATTAAAAATCGCATCGAAGAATCTGAACGGCTTGCCGCCCAACAGCGGCATCCAGTCGGGCCAGGTGGTGTCAATTATGGGGAAGTAGAACATATCCACCACTTTGCCGAAAAAAGGCCCGGCATAACCGCCGCCGGCGGGGAACAGCGTGGCGACCTGGGTAAAGGTGCTCTCGCTGAAAATCATTCCGTAGAACAGGGAGTCTATGATATTGCCAAATGCACCGCACATAATTGCCGCAAGGCCATAGAGCACTCCGTTGGGAGTATCGGGTTTCTTGAGCAGTTTGCGGATATAGATGATGATGGCAATGCCCAGAACTATCCTGAAGAATGTGAGCAGGAACTTACCTATTCCGCCTCCGAAATTCATTCCGAAGGCCATACCGATATTCTCGATGAAATGGATCTTGAACCAGCTGCCGAACACGGGTATGCTCTCGCCCAGCGTCATATTGGTCTTGACCAGGATCTTGATGACCTGATCTATAACCAAGAGCACTACCACGAACAGCGTGAGCCTGGCACCCTTTGAGAGCTTCATTAACGCTTGTTTTTAGCCTCTACGGAGAGTGTTGCGTGCGGCACGAGGCGGAGTCTCTCCTTGGGAATGAGTTTGCCGGTCTCGCGGCAGATGCCATAGGTCTTGTTCTCTATGCGCACCAGTGCAGCTTCCAGATTCTGGATGAATTTGTACTGACGTGCGGCCAGCTGACCCAGCTCTTCCTTTGCAGAAGAGGAAACGCCGTCTTCAAGGGTCTTGAAGCTGGGGGATGTATCCTCGGTGTCGTTGCTGGAACTGTGGTCTACGGCTGCCTTAAGAGTGGCATACTCTTCTTTGGCCTTTGCAAGCTTTTCAAGAATCATCTCCTTGAACTCCTGCAGCTCTTCGTCGCTATAGCGTACTTTCTCTAATATTTCTTTTTTCTCTGCCATAATATCTAAATTGATGTGTAAATATACTCAATATTTAATTATGCAACAATTTTCTCGACTTTGATTTCAATTTCGCCGTCGTCTTCCCATTCAACTTTCTTGCCACCGAAATCCTTGGCCAGCGTAATATTCAGCGCCAGGGTCTGGTCTTTCAGGTAATCGGCAAAGGAAGCCAGCGATTCGGCAACTTCGGGAAGATTCTCTATGGTGACATTTATGCGGTCGGTGACATCGAAGCCGCTGTCCTTGCGCAGATTCTGGATGCGGTTCACCAGTTCACGGGCCACACCCTCCTTGCGAAGGGCGTCGGTGATGGTGACATCGAGCGCCACGGTGAGCTGGCCTTCGGAGGCGACCAGCCATCCTTCCATATCCTCGGAAGAGATGGTGTAATCTTCTGCTGTGAGCACCACATCGCCCGACGGCAGGTTGAGGGTATAGTCCCCTGCCCTCTCTATTGCGGCGATGGTCTGCTGATCCATCTCGCCGAAGAATGCGGCAATCTCTTTCATCTGCTTGCCGTATTTCTTGCCCAGTGTCTTGAAGTTGGGCTTGATCTTCTTGGTAATGAGGCCGGTGGTGTCGGTGATATATTCTACCTCCTTGACGTTGACCTCGCCCAGAACCAGGCTCTCTACCTTCTCGAACTGCTCGCGAAGATGCTCGTTGAGCACCGGAATCACAAGTTTTGCAAGGGGCTGACGCACCTTGATATTGACCTTGCGGCGAAGTGCCAGCACCATAGAAGAACTCTGCTGCGCCAGGCGCATACGCTCTTCCAGGTCGGCATCTATAAGGCTCTCGTCGGCCTTGGGCATCATTGTATAATGCACGCACTCTGCTTCGGGGCAGAGATCGCGCCACAGGCGGTCGCTGTAAAACGGCATAATGGGAGCCGCCAGCTGGGCCACTGTCTTGAGCGCCTTATGCAGCGTCTGGTATGCGGCAAGTTTGTCGTCGTTGAGACTGCCGCCCCAGAAACGCTTGCGGTTCAGGCGGACGTACCAGTTGCTGAGGTTGTCGCAGACAAAAGTCTGGATCAGACGGCCGGCGGTGGTGATGTCAAAGTCTTCGTATGCCGCGGTGACATCCTTGATAAGGGTGTTAAGCAGAGAAACCAGCCAGCGGTCTATCTCACGAAGCGCGCTCTTGGGAGCCTCGGGCGCCTTGGGGTCGAACTTGTCCACATTGGCATAGAGGGCGAAGAACGAGTAGGTGTTGAACAGGGTGCCGAAGAATTTGCGGCGGATCTCGTCCACACCGCTGAAGTCAAAGCGAAGGTTGTCCCAGGGCTGTGCGTTGGTGAGCATATACCAGCGGAGAGCGTCGGCGCCGTATTCATCAAGGGCCTTGAACGGGTCCACTGCGTTGCCCAGGCGCTTGCTCATCTTGTTGCCGTTCTTGTCCAGCACCAGACCGTTGGAAATCACGGTGCGGAAGGCGGCGGTGCCGCTTACCATAGTGTGGATGGCGTGCAAAGTGTAGAACCAGCCGCGGGTCTGGTCCACACCCTCTGCGATGAAGTCTGCAGACTGGGTGAACTGCGGCTTGTCCATATTGCGAAGACCCTCCTGGGCATAAGGCATAGAGCCGGAGTCGAACCATACGTCAATCAGATCGGTCTCGCGGGTCATCTTGCGGCCGTCGTCGCTCACTAGGAAGATATCGTCTACATACGGACGATGGAGGTCTATCTTGTTGTAATTCTCCTTGGAGAAGTCGCCGGGAACAAAACCCTTGTCCTTAAGCGGGTTGGAAGCCATAACGCCGGCGGCAACAGCCTTGTCAATTTCGGCGTAAAGCTCTGCCACGCTGCCTATGCACTTCTCGCATTTGCCGTCTTCTGTGCGCCATACAGGCAGCGGAGTGCCCCAGTAGCGGCTGCGGCTGAGGTTCCAGTCCTGAATGCCTTCCAGCCACTTGCCAAAGCGGCCGGTACCGGTGGATTCGGGTTTCCAGCGGATGGTCTTGTTTATCTCTACCATCTTGTCCTGCACGGCAGTGGTCCTGATGAACCAGGAATCCAGCGGATAATAGAGCACCGGCTTGTCGGTGCGCCAGCAGTGAGGATAAGAGTGGACGTGTTTCTCAATCTTGAAGGCCTTGCCCTGCTGCTTGAGATCCACGCAAAGGTCTATATCAAGGGTGGCGTCATCGGGGCCGAGATTCGGGTCGTATGCATTCTTCACAAAACGGCCGGCATATACGCCGTAAAGATCTTTGTTCACATTGTTCTTTACGAACCCGGCGTCCAGGTCTTCCAGACGGAAGAATTTGCCGGTGCGGTCTACCATAGGCATACGGTTGCCCAGAGCGTCCACCATCTGCATAGGCGGCACGCCGGCAGCCTTGGCCACCTTGTCGTCGTCGGCGCCGAAAGTGGGCGCGATGTGCACGATGCCGGTACCGTCCTCTACAGTGACATAGTCACCGGTGATTACGCGGAAAGCGCCTTCTCCGGGGTTGACCCAGGGGAACAGCTGCCTGTAGGCGATGCCTGCCAGGTCGCGTCCCTTGAACTCACCGTCCAGAACGCGATAGGGATTCTTGTCGTTGAAGTGCGCACCCACCAGAGCTTTGGCCAGCACATACACGGCCGGCTCTTTGGTGTAGGGATTCACACTCTCTACCCTGACATAATCTATGTTGGGACCCACGCAAAGCGCTGTGTTTGAAGGGAGTGTCCAGGGAGTAGTGGTCCACGCCAGGAAATAGACCGGCAGCGTGGTGTCGTCGAAAAGCTTCTGGGAAGCGCCGTTCTTAACCACCTCAAACTGAGCTGTTACGGTGGTGTCCTTGACGTCACGGTAGCAGCCAGGCTGGTTCAGCTCGTGGGTAGAAAGGCCTGTACCCGCCGCAGGCGAATAGGGCTGGATGGAATATCCCTTGTAGAGATATCCTTTCTTGTAAATATCCTTCAGCAGATACCACAGAGTCTCGATATAAGCATTGTCATAGGTAATATATGGGTTGTCCATATCCACCCAGTAGCCGATGCGCTCGGTGAGATTCACCCACTCTGCGGTGTATTTCATAACCTCCTTGCGGCAGGCCTTGTTATAGTCATCTACGGAAATCTTTTTCCCGATGTCCTCTTTGGTGATGCCCAGCATCTTCTCCACGCCCAGTTCCACGGGCAGGCCGTGGGTGTCCCAGCCGGCTTTGCGTTCTACCAGATAGCCGGTCTGTGTCTTGAATCGGCAAACGGCGTCCTTGATGGAACGGGCCATAACGTGGTGGATGCCCGGCATACCGTTGGCGGACGGCGGACCCTCGAAAAATATAAACTTGGGAGCGCCCTCCCTGAGTTTCAACACTTTCCTGAAGGCATCTTCTTTGCGCCAGGAATCGAGTACACTCCGGTTTACCTCAACCAAATCAAAGTTCTTATACTCGGGAAAATTCATATCTTTGTCTATAATTTAATAAGCGGCAAAGATAATATTATTTGCTTAAATGGGAACTATCGACATAGTGATTCTGGCCTGTTTCCTGCCGGCCATTTTCATAGGCCTTAAAAACGGCCTTATACGGCAGCTGGTGGCTCTGGCGGTGGTTGTGCTGGGCATATGGCTGGCGGTGCGTTTTTCTGACGTGGTGGCGGCCTGGATTACTGCCGCAAGAATCACAACGGAACCATTCTGGGCCAAGGCCTTATCTTTCGTGCTGATATTCGTGGCGGTGGCGCTGGTGCTTAACCTGGTGGGCAAACTGCTCGAAAAGGTGCTGGACATCGCTATGCTTGGGTGGCTGAACCGCTTGCTGGGGATGGTTGTGGCCATCGCCACCGGCGCCCTTATCATAGGCACCCTGATCTATCTTGTAAACTCTGCAAATTCTCTGATCGGCTTCATTCCCGAAGAGCAGATAGAGCAGTCCCGATTCTACAAACCCCTTCTGACGCTTGTCCAGCAGGTGTTTCCATATTTAAAAACTCTTTTTTAAAAAAACTTTTTCTGTTTAGTGCTCTCAAAACGGGAAGTTTTGAGAAAAAAGGTCGTTTTCTGCCCTGACCACGTGCCATCTTTGTCCTCGACGAAAGGATGACTTGTGCGGACGGAAAAGGAGAGTGCCTGCCTCAACAAAATGGCACCGCCGGCCCGGGAAGGTCTAAGGGGAAATGGAACCCGGATACCGGCTGTCGAAAGCACTCTCCTTTTGATAATATGAAAACGACTATGACCAGAAAAACCCTCACACCTGTAAAACAGCACGACCGCACCGACTGCGCGGTGGCCTGCATTGCCGCCATAGCCCGATATCACGGGCTGGCGCTGCCGCTTGCTACCATACGCCAGGCCTGCGGGGCGTGCGACCAGGGAACCACAATAAAGGGGATTATTGACGCCTGCGAGTCTATAAATATGGAGGCCACAGCGCTCAAATCCAAGGGCAAGGATCCGGATGCCATTGGCGCCGACTGTTTGCCCGCCATCCTGCACGTGACCAACGACGAGGGGGACCCGCATTTTATTGTGGTGAGTGAGATAGGCCCGTCGCAGGCCACCATTATGGACCCTGCCGAGGGCAAGCTGAAGCAGATCGGGCTGGAGACGCTGCGCAAAATGTGGAGCGGATATCTGGTGACCGTCAAGCCCGGCAAAGATTTCAAACCGGGCGACAGCACTGTGAAACCGGCGGTCAGGCTAAAGAGGCTTTTCTCCCTATACGGGAAGCAGATCACAGCCTCTACCCTGCTCTCTGTGCTTTATATACTTGCGGGAATCAGTTTCTCGCTGTTTTTGCAATTCTTCATCGACAAGGTCATTCCATCGGGAGACAGCTCGCGGATAATCTGGCCCGCTATGGCAATGGCCGTTCTTTCTGTTCTTGCTTTGATAATTGGTAATCTGAGAACCAATGCCCTCTTGTCCGCAGCCACAGGCATCGACCTGAAATTAATCAGCGATTACATTACTCACCTTTTCCGATTGCCTGTGGCTTTCTTCAACTCACGCAGCGCCGGGGAAATAAACTCCCGGATAAGCGACGCATATACAGTAAGAAGGTTTGTCACGGAGGGTATCCCCTCGGTTCTGATAAGTCTTATAACCCTCCTGACGGCCTTCTTTTTAATGTTTCTTTTCCACTGGAAACTGGCGGCCCTGATGGCCCTGTCAATCCCGGTTTATGCCTTGATTTTCCACTTCGCATCAAAAGCGGCCAGCAAGTACAACCGGGAAATCATCACCGGCAGCACACAATTCGAAAAACAGTGTGTAGAGAGCATAGCCGCCGTCAAAAGTGTGAAATATGCCTGCCGGGAGGCCGCCGCATCAAGGGCTCTGCAGGCCCGGTATATGTCGCTGTGCGAAAAAATGTACAAGGGCGGCAGCTGTGCCAACCGCTATTCGCTGGGAGCCGAATTGGTGTCAAAGTTTGTGACGGTCATTCTGCTCTCTGCAGGCTCGCTGGCCATACTGGGCGGGGAAATAAGCGTCGGCACACTGGTGAGTTTCTACGCCATCACATCGTTTTTTGCAGCGCCTCTGGCCCAGATAGTGAGTGTCAGCTCGCTGCTCACACAGACCCGCATCTCCACCCAACGGCTTTTCGAAGTCCTGGACCTTGAAGAGGAATGCGGCGGAGGCTGCAGCGTGCCCGAGGGTCAGAAAGACCTGGTGTTCGAGGGGGTGACCTTTGCATATCCCGGATCCCTGAATCTTCTGGAAAATTTCAATGCACGGTTTGAGGCGGGCAAGATAACTGTGATAAAGGGGCGCAGCGGCTGCGGAAAAAGTTCCCTGGCGGCCCTGGCAATGCGGCTCTACAACCCCAACAAGGGCATCATTTCCCTGGGCGGGATAGACATCGCCCTGTTCGATCTGGCGCAGTGGCGCAAGAAAATCACCATAGTGCCGCAAGATGTGCGGCTGGTAGACGACACCATACTCTACAACATCACCGGCGAGAAAAAGGAATACGACCTGGAGCGGGTGGCGATGCTGCTGGTAGAGCTGGGGCTGGACACCATTCTCCAGGACCTGCCTATGGGAATAATGTCGGTGGTGGGAGAAGGCGGCTGCCGGCTGTCAGGCGGGCAAAAGCAGCGGGTGGCGATAGCCGCCGCCCTGTACCGCCGCACCGATATCCTGATTCTGGACGAGGCCACCAATTCGCTGGACGCCGCCTCCCAGGCCAAGATGATGCAGGCCATCAAACGGGTCAACGAGCAGAGCGGCACAACCGTGATAATGATTACCCACAAAGCCGACGAAATACCTATTGCGGACAGAATAATAGATATGTGAATGCGCATTCACCGCGGTGAAGCCTGCACGCCGCATATAATCTGCAGGCAGACAAACTAAAAAATACTACTATGGAAGAAAAAAGATTTTGTGGAACTGCTCTGGAGGGACTCAATTCTTCCGAGCTGAGCATCTGCGGAGGCGTTGCTGCCGAATTTGATCTTGGAGGAATTGTTGCCATCATCCGTAAGGTGATTGATTTTTTGGACGACTACATTCCCCAGCTGATCAAGGGATTCAAAGACGGTTTTGACTTTGCAAACAAAAAGTAGGAGGAGCCGCCATGAAGACTAATCAGCTGGAAAACATCTCCACCCACGAGTGCTGCCTGGTAATAGGCGGCGCCGACAAGGCAGCGCAGAGTGCACTGTATTACATTGGTTATGCCATCGGCTTCATTGTCCGCTGCATCGCCAATCTCTTCTCCGGAAAAAGCCCTCAGGTCGAGGAAGCTCTTTAATGTTGGTTAGCGGGAGGGAGCAATGAAACGGCTGATTGCATCTTTGGTTTTTCTGGCGGCTACGCTGGCTTCGGACGGCCAGACGGCGGTGAAAAGTCTGGACAGTTGTGTGGAATACGCGCTTAGTCACAACTGCGACATACTGCTAGGCAAAAGCGCCGAGGCGCGAAGCCGGGAGGACCTCAGGCAGTCAAAACTGGATTTGCTCCCCTCTCTTAACCTGTATGTAAATCAGTATTACAATTGGGGACGAAGCGTCGATATGCAGGAGCTTGTCATTGTCAGAAACAGGCTTACGCGGCAAACAAGCGGATCAGTCGGCGCCTCGTTGCCATTGTTTGACGGCCTGCAAAGAATCAACACGATAGCTATGAACCGTCACAGGGCGGCCGCAGCTGAACACAATGTGAAGCAAAAAAAGCTGGACGTCAAAACCGATATCGCCGGCGCCTATCTGGCAGAAATTCTGGCCAGGCTCACTGCGGCCAGACTGGAGCAGAGCCTGGAAAACGCCGATGCCCAGCTGGAGATAATGCGCCACAAATATAACGGCGGAGCGGTAAAGCGCAGTGACTGTCTGGAAATGGAGGCCCACAAGGCGGACATTCAGTGTAGGCTGGCGGCGGCCCTCAGCGAACAGAACACCCAGATGGAGCAGCTTTGCGCTCTGATGGGCTGCGAGGAATACTTTTGCACCGACACTTGCATTGAAGCGGCCATAATCCCGCCCCCCGAGATGGTCTGGGAAGAGCTGGGCGTGACTGTTCCTTCGGTGGCGGAGGCAGAAAGCAGTGTGGCGGCGGCAAAGTCGGCGCTGAGGGTGGCCAAGGGTGCGCTTTTGCCATCCCTGACATTGTCTGCCGCCTACGGCACTTACTACAGCGATGCCTCCCCGGACCCTTTTAAAGAGCAGCTGGACGGCAATCGCAACCCTTCCGTTTCGTTGAGTCTGGCAGTGCCGGTGTTTGACGGCGGCAGGTCTTTGCTGCAGGTTGAAAAATGCAGGTCAGAGGTTAAAGAGAGTTCAATCCGGCTGGAGCAGGCGCGGCAGCAGGCGGAGCTTTACCGCATCCGGCTTAAAGAAGAGGCCGCGACGCTCTACGCACAACTTGCGGCAAGCATTTCAAAGCGGGATTTCTGCCGCGAAAGGTTGCGCGAACTCACCGCTGCCCATAGGTCAGGGGCCGCCACCACGTCAGAGTGGATAGATGCCAGCGAAGCCTCTGCCCAGGCCGAGTGCGAGTGCGTGCAGTGTCAGTGCAAATACATTTTTCAGTTGAAAATGATTGAATATTACAGAGATGGGTGCAGGTAAAAAGAAAAGGCGGTGGTGGCTGCTCATTGCATTGGTGCTGGCGGCAGCAGTCATCATATCCCAGATTGGCAAAAACGGCCCTGAACGGGTAGAAGTCCAGCATCCGGAATTGGGAAGCATCACCCAGTCGGCCTCGGCTTTCGGCAGGATAAGGGCAGTGGACCAGGTCAAGATTTCTCCCGATGTCTCCGGCGAAATCACCGAGTTGTTTTTTGACGAGGGCGACAGTGTGAAAAGAGGCGACTTGCTGCTTAAAATCAGACAGGATGAATACCGGCTGGCAATTGAGAGAAACAGTGCCTCTCTGGGCAGCGCGATTATGGCCTGCGAGGCGCAGAAGGGAGAGGCCCGGCTTAAACAGAGCGAGTTAGAGCGTCTCCAAAAGCTTTACGAGGGCGATGCCACCTGCCTGGCACAGCTGGAGCAGGCGCAGACGGCGGCAGAAACCGCGGCGGCCAGGCTTCAGGAGTGTGAGTATCACATCGCCGCAGAAAAAGCCGCCCTTGCAGCCGCCCGCAGCCAGCTTGCCAAGACTATGGTCTACTCCCCTATGGACGGCATCGTTACTTCTCTCAGGGTCAAGGCGGGCGAGCGGGTGGTAGGGACAAGCACTATGGCCGGCACCGAAATGATGACCATTGCCAATCTGGACCGTATGGAACTGGTGGTGCAGCTGGGCGAAAACGATATTTGCTCGGTAAAAATAGGCGACCGGGCAGAGATCAGACCCGACGCCTCCCCTTCTTCTGTGCTGGAAGGGAGTGTTCAAAAGATAGCGGTGTCGTCTTCGGGCGGCAGCGACTATGGTTCCACCACCGATTTTGAAGTAAGAATAAGTATTGATAATCAAGACATTATAAAGCTTTTACCGGGAATGTCCGCATCCGCCTCTATCATTACCGGTTCCAAAAACGACATTTTAACCGTACCTTTGCAGGCGGTTGGAGTTAAGGATGGCCGGGAAACCGTGTGGACGGTAGATGAAAAGGGACGGGTAAGCCGGGTGGAGGTCCGTTGCGGAATTCAGGATTTCAATAAGGTAGAAATCTGCAGCGGCCTTTCAGAGAGCGACCTGGTGGTGACCGGTCCGTTCCAGATGGTGAACGGAGGCCTTAACCCGGGCGACAGGGTAAAAACAGAACAATAATGTCACAGAGCAACAATTTGATTTTGTCCATAGAGACCAGCGGAGACTGGTGCTCGGCAGCTTTTTCCCGCAGTGGTGAGACATTCGCCTCAGCATTGATTGACACACCCAGGATGCAGTCGTCACGGCTGGCCCCTATGATAGATCAGCTGCTTAAAGACAACGGCTTGACCATCAGAGAGTTTGCGGCAGTGGCAGTGAGCAGCGGTCCCGGCTCTTACACGGGCCTTAGGGTGGGCGTTTCGCTGGCCAAGGGACTCTGCTTTGGCGCCGGCATTCCCCTGATCGGGGTCGGCACTCTGGACCTTATTGCAAATCAGGCAATTGAGCTCAACGACGGTGAAAAGCCAGACTTCATAGTGCCTATGATTGATGCCCGCCGTATGGAAGTTTATCAGGCAGTCTACGACAATACCGCCAGACGCATCGGCGAAATAGAACCGCTGATTCTGGAAGGCAGCTCATATACGCAGCTGCTGGCAAAGGGCAAGGTACTTTTCTGTGGCGACGGCTGCGCCAAATTCGAGCAAGTCGCAAATCACGCCAACGCCAGCTTCCTCCCTTGCTGTCCCGACGCCCGTTATATGGCAAAAATCGCCCACCAGAAATATCTGGCAGGCGATTTTGAAGATGTTGCCTATATGGAGCCCTTCTACCTGAAAGATTTCAGAATCGGTCAGAGCAAGAAGAACATCCTGGGGCTTTAACACCATATTAAAAAAAGAAAGAAATTTTTACTAAATTTGCGGTTTCAAATGTTAAGTCGCAAATTTAGATGGCATACCTGAAATTCAACAAGGCGGAGCTGGTAAATCTGGAGTATTCCCTCAAGCGGGAGCTGATTGCCACAAACCGCACCGGCGCATACGCAAACACCACCATCGTATGCTGCAACACACGTAAATATCACTGCCTTCTGGCCGTCCCCATAGAGGAGATGAACTGGCGCAGGCACATACTCCTCTCTTCCCTGGACGAGACCCTGATCCAGCACGAGAAGGAGTTCAACCTGGGCATCCACTGCTACGGCAAGGTGTTCGAGCCCAGAGGGCACAAATACATAGTCGATTACGAGAACGACCCCATCCCTACCATCACCTACTACATCGGCGGCATCAAACTGCAGAAACAGTTGCTTATGGTAGAGAACGAGGACCGCGTTCTGATTAAATACACTCTACTGGACGCTCATTCCCAGACTACCCTCAGGCTGCGCCCGCTGCTCTCTTTCCGCAGCATCCACGCCCTGACCAGCAAGAATGACGTTGCCGACACCCGCGGCACCGAAATCGAGAACGGTATGAGCTACAAGCTCTATCAGGTGCTCCCCACCCTGTATATGCAGCTCAGCAAGCAGGCAAAATTCACCGGCGAGCCTTCGTGGTACAACGGGGTCACCTATCCCGAAGAGTACCGCCGCGGCTTTGACTGCACCGAAGACCTGTTCAATCCAGGATATTTTGAAATGCCCATCAAGAAGGGTGAAAGCATAATCTTCTCCGCATCCACCGCTGCCTGCGACCCGGCTTCTTTCAAGCGTCAGTTCACCAAAGAGGTGGCCGCGATAGGCACTCTGGACGACTTTGACTCTACCCTGCGCCACGCCGCTTCGCGCCTGCTGTTCCACCGCCAATGGCTGGAAATAAGCAGCGGCTTCACCTGGCTGGGCGTGGGCGACCTGCGCACCACCGGCATCTGCGCCCCCGGCATCATACTGTACAATACCGGCAGCGTGAAAGACTTCACCGCGGTTCTGGACGGCCTCACTGAGAAATGGAACACCGCCCTTATGAGTTCCTGCAACTACGTGGAGGCGCCGCTGCTGTTCATCAGCCTGATACAGGAGTTTGCCGCCTTCACCGGCCGCGGCAAGGCCATTTGGGACAAATATGGCGGAACAGTGAATGCCATCCTGGGCAGTTATATGGCGGGAGCGCGTCCCGAGGCACGTCTGCACGACAACGGTCTGCTTTGGGCCTCGATGCCCGGCGTTGCTCTCAGCTGGATGAATGCCTACACCGAAGGCCATCCCGTGACCGAGCGCGGCGGCTATCAGGTAGAGACCAACGCTCTTTGGTACAACGCCCTGCGCTTTGCCGCCAATATGGAGCGCAAGCACGCCAAGAATAATGATAAGGCCGCCCGCTACGAGGATATCGCAGACAAAATTGACCGCAACTTCTACAATATGTTCTGGTGCGAAGAGCGCGGCCACCTGGCCGACTATATCGGCCCCGACGGGCAGAACAAGTTTACCCGTCCCAACCAGCTGTTTGCAGTGGCCCTCCCCTACAGCCCCATCTCAGAAGAGGCACAGGATCTGGTGTTCAGGGCAGTCCGCCAGGACCTGCTCACCACCCGCGGCATCCGCACCCTGAGCCCCAAGAACCCGCTTTTCAAGGGCATTTACGACGGCAACCAGCACGACCGCGACCTTGCCTACCACAATGGCAGCACTCGTCCATGGCTGCTCCAGTACTATGCGATGGCCGGTTTCAAGCTCTACGGCAGCGCCTTCTTGCGCGAGGCCCGCGAAATGATAAAGGGCTTTGAAGAGGATATGACCATCCACGGCATCGGCGCCGTGGCAGAGCTCTACGACGGCAACCCGCCGCACTATCCGCACGGAGCCATCAACTCCGCCACCGCAACGGGCGCCATTCTCACGGTAGAATATCTCATCAACAAATATAAAGAGGAGGTATAACAATGAAAGTATTGATGTTCGGCTGGGAGTTTCCTCCCCACATCTCCGGCGGTCTGGGCACCGCTTGCTACGGCATCGTTAAGGGTCTCGCCGCCAACGGCGTTGAGACGCTGTTCGTGATGCCCTCTGCCAGTGGAGACGAAGATACCAGCGCCGCCAGCATTATCAACGCCAGCGACGTTGCCGTGTATGACACGTTCAAAAACATAGACGAATATCTGGACAAGGTTCAGTTCCTGCGTGTGGGCAGCAATCTTATGCCCTACATTTCTCCGGAAGACTATTCCCTGCTTAGCGAAGAGGAGCGCCACTTCCAGACAATGGAGTTCACCTCCCACTTCCGCAGCAAATACAAATTCTCCGGCAAGTACGGCGCCAACCTTTATGAAGAGGTGGCCCGCTATGCAATGGTCGGAGGCGCAATTGCCGCAGAGCACGACTTTGACGTGATCCACGCCCACGACTGGCTCACCTATCTGGCCGGCATTGCCGCCAAGAAAGTGAGCGGCAAGCCGCTGGTAGTACACGTTCACGCCACCGAGTTTGACCGTGACGGCGAGAACTACAACACCTTCGTCTACAACATAGAGAAGCGCGGTATGGAAGCTGCCGACAGGGTTATCACAGTGAGTGACTGGACCCGCAACATTGTTGTGAACCGTTACGGCATAGATCCCGCAAAGGTTGTGACAGTGCACAATGCAGTGGACTTCTCGGGCAGAAGCGATATGAAGGTCAACCGCACCGTAAAGGAAAAGATTGTCACCTTCCTTGGCCGCGTCACCCTGCAGAAAGGCCCCGAATACTTTATAGAGGCTGCCCGCAAGGTTCTGGACCGCTGCGACAACGTCCGCTTTGTGATGGCGGGCAGCGGCGACCTTCTGAACCGCAGCGTGCGCCGCGTGGCCCAGTTGGGTATGGCAGACAAATTCCACTTCACCGGCTTCCTTCGCGGAGCCGACGTGCAGCGGATGTTCGCCTATTCCGATGTATACGTGATGCCTTCCGTATCCGAGCCGTTCGGCATCTCTCCCCTGGAGGCGATGATATGCAACGTGCCTTCCATCATCTCCAAGCAGTCGGGTGTAGCCGAAGTGTTGAGACACGCCATCAAGGTCGACTTTTGGGACATTGATGCACTTGCCGACTCAATCTACGCCCTTGTAACCTATCCGTCCATTGCAAAGGTGGCCAGCGAAAAGGGTTATGAAGAGGTCAGCACCCTCAAATGGAACAACGCGGCCGCCAAGATGAAGGCCGTGTATTCCGAAGCAATCAAATCGAAAAATTAAAAATTATACAATATGGCAACTAAAAGCATTTGTTTGTACTTCCAGGTACATCAGCCCGACAGACTGAGACTTTACCGTTTCTTTGACATCGGCGCTGACGATCATTATTTTGACGATTTTGAAAACAGCGCCATTGTGCGCCGCATTGCGTCCAGGTGCTACCTCCCTATGAACCGCGTGATTGCCGACCTCATAAAGGCAAACGGCAAGAAGTTCAAAGTGACCTTCTCCATTTCCGGCACTGCCATAGAGCAGTTCAAGAGATTCGCTCCGGAAGTGATGGAGAGTTTCAAGGCACTGGCCGAGACCGGATGCGTGGAGTTTCTCGCAGAGACCTACTCCCACTCCCTGGCCTCCCTCTCTTCTCCCGCAGAGTTCAAGGACCAGGTCAAGCTGCACGCCCAGACCATAGAGGCAGAATTCGGCGTGAAGCCCAAGGCTTTCCGCAACACCGAACTCATCTACAGCGACCACATCGGCGAGATGGTGGCGGCTATGGGTTACCGCACAATGCTCACCGAGGGCGCCAAGCACGTGCTGGGCTGGAAGAGTCCCAACTACGTATACAGCAATCCCCTGAACGAGAAGCTGCACCTGCTGCTCAAGAATTCGGCCCTTTCCGATGATATAGCTTTCCGCTTCTCCAACCGCGCCTGGGGCGAATGGCCCCTGACCGCCGACAAATATGCCGGCTGGATTGCAGAGGCTCTGGAAAAAGACGATATCGTGAACCTGTTTATGGACTATGAGACCTTTGGCGAGCACCAGAAGGCCGACAGCGGCATCTTCGAGTTCTTCAAGGCCCTTCCTGCAGAGGTTGCCAAATACAAGAACATAGCATTCTGCACCGCCAGCGAGGCCACCAAGAAGCACGCTGCAGTGGCAGAGCTCAACGTTCCCTTCCCCATCTCCTGGGCAGACGAAGAGCGCGACACCTCTGCCTGGCTCGGAAACGAACTTCAGAACGAGGCGTTCAACAAAGTGTGCGCCCTGGAGACCAAGGTCCGCAAGAGCGGCGATGCCGCCCTTATGCAGACTTTCCGCCGCCTGCAGGAGAGCGACCATCTGTACTATATGTGCACCAAGTTTTTCTCTGACGGAGCGGTTCACAGCTATTTCAACCCCTACGACACTCCGTACGAGGCCTTCATCAACTATATGAATGTCCTCAGCGATTTTGAGATCCGAGTTGATAACCACACCAAGAAAAAATAACCATACCTAAATGAAAAAAGATATCAAGATGCCGGACTACCTGTTTGAAGTGAGCTGGGAAGTCTGCAACAAGGTAGGCGGCATCCATACAGTACTTGCAACCAAAGCATCCAATCTTAGCAAAGAATTAGAAGACAGACATATTCACATTGGTCCTGACGTGTGGATGCACACCCGCCAGAATCCCGAGTTCATTGTAGACAACGAACTCTTCAAGTCGTGGCGCGAACTTGCCGCACACGAGGGACTGCGCGTTAGGGTCGGCCGCTGGAACATCCCCGGCAAACCCGTGGCAATCCTGGTGGATTTCAAGACCTTCATCACCAACAAAGACCAGATCTTTGCCAAGTATTGGGAGAAATATGGCGTTGACTCGCTCAACGGCAACTGGGAATATATAGAGGCCTTCCTGTTCGGCTACGCAGCCGGCAAGGTGATTGAAAGTTTCTCCCGCTACTATATCCGCTCTTCCAGCAAAATCGTGGCCCAGTTCCACGAGTGGATGGCCGGCGCCGGCATCCTCTATCTCAAGGATACCGGAATGCCCATCGGCACAGTGTTCACGACCCACGCCACCGTGGTTGGCCGCTGCATGGCCTGCAAGCACATCCCGTTCTACAAAGAGCTGCCCACTATGGACGGCGACACCCTGGCACGGGAATACGGCGTGATGGACCGTCACTCCGTGGAGAAGGCTGCGGCTCACAACGCCGACATCTTCACCACAGTGAGTGACCTCACCGCCAACGAGTGCAAGATACTGCTGCGCCGCGAGCCCGACATTGTGACTCCCAACGGCATTGCAGAGAACTTCACTCCCGACCTCAAGACTCTGTCCAAGATGCGCAGCGAGGCCCGCAAGAGCCTGCTGACCGTGGCCGGCGCAATGTCCGGCAAGCACTACGACGAAGTCGGCACCGAAATCGTATGGATTGGCGGCCGTTATGAATATGAGACCAAAGGCATCAACATCTTCATCGATGCCCTTGCAAAGATTGCCCGCAAGAACAACGGCAAGCAGATTGCCGCCTTCATTATGGTGCCCAGCGGCAACAACGGACCCGACAAGGATCTGGTAGAGAAACTCTCCGGCCGTGCCGACGGCTACACCACCAATGTCACCCACTACCTTATGGACGACTTTGACTGCATCCGTATGCATCTGAAAGAAGTGGGGCTGAACAACGGCGCTGAAAACAATGTGGACGTATTTTTCGTACCCAGCTACCTAAAGGGTGACGACGGCATCTTTGGCAAGACCTACATTTCCCTGCTCACCGGCGCTGACCTCACAGTGTTCCACTTACTACGAGCCCTGGGGCTACACCCCGCTGGAGTCCCTCGCATTTTATGTTCCCACCGTCACCACTACCCTCACCGGTTTCGGTCTCTGGGTCAAGGACCACTACAAGGGAGAGAAACCTTGCTGCGGAATCACCATCGTAGAGCGCAACGATTTCAACTACAACGAGGTTGTGGACGAGGTTGCACAGTGCATCACCCGCTTTGGCGATATGTCCCAGGAAGATTATGAGCTCTGCCGTGAAAACGCAAAGGAAATTGCCCGTCTGGCTCTCTGGGAGAACAACATTGATTATTACAAGTCTGCATACGATATGGCTATCGGAAAAGTGATAGAGAAATTTGGCGCTTACCCCCTGCTTCAGGAGGACAACGACCAGAGCTACCGCAAGCAGATGGCCAACCGCCCCAACTGGAATTCAATTCTGGTGAACCGCTCCCTGCCTCCCAAACTCAAGGCTCTGGAAGATATTTCCAAGAACCTGTGGTGGTGCTGGAACGACGATGCAATAGATCTGTTCCGCTCCATTGACCATACCCTTTGGGACGAGTGTAAGGGCAACCCCATCCTTTTCCTGGACAAGATCTCCCTGAATCAGTACAAGTTGCTGGAGCAGGACAAAGACTTTATGGCCCGTCTGAAAAAGGTTTATACCAACTTTACAGATTATATGAAGGGCAAGGCGGCACGCAAGTCTCCCCGCATTGCATACTTCTGTATGGAATACGGTCTGGACACCTCTCTCAAGATTTACTCCGGCGGCCTTGGTATCCTGGCCGGCGACTATCTCAAAGAGGCCAGTGATATGGGTGTTCATATGACCGCCGTGGGCCTGCTGTACAAATATGGCTATTTCACCCAGCGCCTCTCCGGCGACGGCGACCAGGTGGCCATTTATGACCAGCAGATCTTCCGCGAGACTCCGGCGCAGCCCGTTCTGGACAAGGACGGCAAATGGGTCACCGTTTCGGTGGCTCTGCCCGGCCGCAACCTCAACATCCGCGTGTGGAAAGTAGAAGTAGGCCGCACCGACCTCTATCTGCTGGACACCGACTTTGAGGACAATATGCCCGAAGACCGCACCATCACCCACCAGCTCTACGGCGGCAGCTGGGAAAACCGCCTCAAGCAGGAGATCCTGCTGGGTCTGGGCGGTATGCGCGCCCTCACCGCCCTTGGCATTGACGCCGAGGTTTATCACTGCAACGAGGGCCACGCCGCATTCATAGGCATCGAGCGCCTGAGAATGTACGTAGAGAACGACCATCTTACTTTTGCAGAGGCAATGGAGGTAGTGCGCAGCTCATCACTGTTCACAACCCACACACCGGTTCCCGCCGGCCACGACTTCTTCAGCGAAGATATGATGCGCGTATACTTCGGTCAGTTCCCCGCACGGCTTAAGATTGACTGGCACACCTTTATGGGTCTTGGCCGTTACAACATAGACGATGCAGGCGAGAAATTCTCTATGAGCGTTCTGGCAGCCAATATTTCCCAGGGTATCAACGGAGTCAGCTGGCTGCACGGCAAGGTAAGCCAGGAGATTCTGGCCGGAATGTGGCCAGGCTATCTGCCCGAAGAGGTCAACGTGGGCTATGTGACCAACGGTGTACACTACCCCACCTGGACGGCTCCCGAATGGAAGGCCATCCACGCCAAGGTATTCGGCAAGGCTTTCGCCACCCACCACTACGACAAATCTTGCTTCAGCGGCATCTACAAGATTGCCGACAAGGATATCTGGAGCGTCCGCAGCGTGCTGCGCAAGCGCCTGATTGACCACGTGAAGAGGATTCTCTCCGACACCAAGTCCACCGCGCACTATTCGCCCAGCCAGATTGTCAAAATCAAATCTACCCTGCGCAGCGATGTGCTCACAATCGGTTTCGCCCGCCGCTTTGCAACCTACAAGCGTGCGTTCCTGCTCTTCAAGGATCTGGACCGCCTGGCCAAGATTGTGAACAACCCCGAGCGCCCCGTGCAGTTCCTGTTTGCAGGCAAGGCCCACCCCGCCGACAAGGCCGGAAGCGACCTTATCAAGCGCATCGTGGAGATTTCCAAACTGCCCCAGTTCATAGGCAAGATTGTGTTCGTACCCAACTACGACATCACTCTGGCAAAGATGCTGGTACAGGGCGTGGACATCTGGATGAACAACCCGACCCGCCGTCAGGAGGCCTCCGGCACCAGCGGCGAGAAGGCCGTGATGAACGGCGTTATGCACTTCAGCGTGCTGGATGGATGGTGGGTAGAAGGCTACAAGGAGGGCGCCGGATGGGCACTCCCGATGGAGCGCACCTACGAGAAGCAGGAGTTCCAGGACGATCTGGACAGCGCAATGATATACAACATAATCCAGAACGAGATTGCCCCGGCATTTTACAACAAGGACTGGGACAAGGACTACTCTCCCGAATGGATCAAGTATATCAAGAACACCATCGCCAAGGTGGCCTGCGACTTTACCACCAACCGTATGATGGAAGACTACTTAGAGCGCTACTACCGTCCTCAGGCCGCACGCTACAACAAGATGATAGAGAAGGACTTCCTCAAGGCAAGGGAAATTGCACAGTGGAAGAAGCGTATGTACCGTGCATGGCCCGACATTGAGATACGCCGCTACGACAATATGGGCGACAGCGCAGTGCGCTACTCTCTTGGCGAGAACCACTACTGGGAGGTAGAAGTTTACCTTGCAGGCCTGACTCCAGACGAGATCGGCATAGAGTGCCTCATCACAGAGCAGGATGCCAAGGGCAAGGACCACATCAGCGAAGTACACCAGTTTGAGGTTGTAAGCTTCGAAGACTGCGTGGCCACCTACCGCACCAACCTGACTCCCGCCAAGGTGGGAACCTACCAGTTTGCCACCAGAATGTTTGCAAAGAGCCCCGATATGGCTCACAGACAGGACTTTGAATTGGTAAGATGGCTGTAATCGCTACAACAGGATTCTTTGACGGGGTGCACACCGGCCACCGCAAGGTGATAGACACTCTTTGCAGCACCGCCCGCGAGCGGGGCGCAAAGAGCGCCGTGGTCACATTCTGGCCGCACCCCAGAAATGTCCTGCGCCAGGATGCGCGCGAACTGAGGCTGCTCAACTCCCTGGAAGAGAAAAAAGAGCTGCTCAAGGCCTGCGGGGTAGACGAAATCCACGTGCTGGATTTCACCCGCGCGTTCAGCCGCCTCAGCTGCGAGCAGTTCCTCAAAGATTATATTATAGGGGAGCTGGGCGCATCGGCAATGATTGTGGGCTACGACCATCATCTGGGCAACCCCGCCTTTTCTACCGACATCGCCTCTGTGGCCAAAGGGCTGGGGCTGGAAACCATCAAGGCCGGCAGCGTGTCAGACCAGTACAACACCATAAGCTCTACCTACATCCGCAATCTGGTCGCAACGGGCGGCATAGAGCGGGCAAACAAGTTGCTGGGCTATGAATACAGCCTGCGCGGCGTGGTGGTAAGCGGCAACGGCATAGGCCGCCGCCTCAACTACCCCACCGCCAATATGCAGCTTTACGAGCCGCTCAAAGTCATCCCCGAGCAGGGCGTATATGCCGTGAGGGTCCACGTTGAGGGCGGTAGCTACTACGGCGTGTGCAACATAGGCACCAGGCCCACAATAAGCGACAACCGCTCTCTGGTGATTGAGACCCACATACTGGACTACAACGAAGAGATTTACGGCCTGGACATCCGCTTTGACTACGTGGCCAAGCTGCGCAGCGAGCAGAAGTTCGCCTCCCTGGATCTGCTCAAGGCTCAGATGGGCTTTGATTTAGAGCAGACACGTCAATTGTTTGGCATTTAATTCCTAAGGATATGGAAACAGGTCTTCTCATATTTCTTATCTGGTTTATGCTTGCAGCCATAGGCGTTGCCGCAAGCATTAAGAAGCGCGCCAAAAAGGTGGACCAGGCCCTGAATCAAAAGGCAGCAAGGGAAGAAGAGGCCGAGCGACGCATAAGGGAGTTCTACGAGAATATGCGCAGTGACACCCCTTCTATGGAAGAGGAACCTGTTAGCCCTGAAGAAGAGGCACAGCCCGTCACACCAAGAAAGAGTGAGCCCGCGCCGGCGGCAAAAGCAGCCGCACAGCCCGCCGCAGAGCCGGTAAAGAAAAAAGAAATGGACTTTGACCCGGAAGAAATGGTGATTTATTCCGAGGTTATGAAGCCGGGCTACGAAAAATATTAGCCCCGGTTTCGATTTTTTTTATTATTTTTGTACTGAATTAAGAATTGACTGATAGAAGGGTCCCCTTGCAAAGGGGATTCTTTAATTTTTTATCGAAATGGCAGAAGTACACTATTTGACACAGAAAGGTCTAGACGACCTCAAAGCTCAACTTGAAGAGGCAATTGCACAGCGCCCCATTATATCCAAAGCCATCGCAGAGGCCCGCGACAAAGGCGACCTCAGCGAAAACGCAGAATACGATGCAGCCCGTGAGGCACAGGGCCTGCTGGAGCTCAAGATAAGCAAGCTGCAGGACACCCTGGCCACCGCAAGGGTCATTGACGAAAGCAAGATCAACACCGACACCGTGCAGATGCTCAACAAGGTAAAAATCAAAAACACCGCCAACGGCGCCACAATGGAATACACCATTGTGGGCGAGAGCGAGGCCAACTTCCGCGAGGGCAAGCTGGCTGTAGGCACCCCCATTGCCAAGGCTCTGCTGGGCCACAAGAAAGGCGATGTGGTGGATGTCCAGGTCCCTTCAGGGCTCATCAAGTTTGAAATCATTGATATCTCCATATAATTAATTATGGCAACCATTTTTACCAAAATAGCAGCGGGTGAAATCCCGTCATACAAGGTGGCCGAAAGCGAAGATTTCTACGCTTTCCTG
This sequence comes from Bacteroidales bacterium, assembly GCA_017428035.1. Classification (GTDB taxonomy): domain Bacteria; phylum Bacteroidota; class Bacteroidia; order Bacteroidales; family UBA932; genus Equibacterium. The sequence goes on from JAFRRR010000087.1 coordinate 43,621, forward strand.
GACATCAACCCCTTGGCAGAAGGCCACACTCTGGTGATTCCCAGAAAGACCGAGGCCGACTATATCTTTGACCTGGACGATGAGACCTACGCAGGCCTTACCGCCTTTGCAAAGAAGGTGGCCGTGGCCATCAAGAAGGCCATCCCCTGCAAGCGCGTAGGCGTTGCAGTGCTGGGAATGGAAGTGCCTCACACCCACATCCATCTGGTGCCGCTGCAGAGCGAGGGCGACCTTAATTTCTCAAACAAGAAAAAGCAGCTTACTCCCGAGAGATTTGCAGAGATTGCAGCCGCCATTGCAGCCGAATTCAACGACTGACACTCACAGCAATGAAAAAAATCATATTATATATTGCGGTACTGCTTCTGGCGTTTGCCTGCAACAAACCCGCCGCAAAGGTCACCCTTGACCTCAAGGAGGGCACTTCTACAAATGTGGAGCTCTACAAGCTGAACCTGAACCGGCTCAGCTTTGTAGACAGCCTGAATACCGACAAAAAAGGCCACCTGACCTATAAGATTGCCCTCGCAGACGACACTAATCCCGCCTTTTACTATCTCTACCACAACGCCACCAAACTGGCCGGAATCGTGGCCAAGGACGGTGACCGCATCAGCGTCACAGCCGACACCCTGGGCCGCTATGAGGTAGAAGGCTCTGAAGACTGCCGACTGCTTAAAGAGATGGATTCCCGCCTGGCAGAGAACATAGCCAAGATGGAAAAGGTTCTGGCCGAGGCGCCCGAAGACGAGGTCGCCCAGCTGAGCAGGATATATGTGGACCACAAGCGGGCCCTCCTGCGCCAGATAATGAGCAATCCTTTCTCCATCACTTCTGCAACAGCCCTGTTCCAGAAGTTCAACGACCAGCTGTATGTGTTCAGCGAGCCCAATGACGTATATATATTCCAGGCCATAAGGGATTCACTTGCCACTGTATACCCCGGCAGCGAGTATGTAACCGCAGTCACAAAGGCAATAGACGAGCGCCGCAATATGGATGACCTCAACACCCTGCTTGCAGAGAAGGCCACCGTGGGCGTCCCCGAGATTTCAATGACTGACACCAACGGCCAGACTCACAAACTCAGCGAGCTCAGCGGCAAGGTGATTCTGCTGTCTTTCTGGAGCACCGCCCAGAACGAGCACAAGGTCTTCAACCAAGAGTTGTTGCCCCTATACGAAAAGTACCACGACCGCGGCTTTGAGATCTATCAGGTTTGCGTAGACGAGAAACCCGTATGGGCCAGCATCGTCCGCAGCCAGAATCTGCCTTGGATAAGCGTAAACGACGGCCTGGGCATCAACTCTCCCGCAGTTGCCGCCTACAACCTGAATTCCATCCCCACAATGTTTATTATTAGTCGCGAAAGCGACATCCTGGCCAGGGACATCTACGACCCGGCCGAGATAGAAAAGATAATTCAGAAGAATCTCTAGATCTTCTTGAGCACCAATGCCGTACGGGCAGGGAGATACAGCTGCAGCAGCTGTTTTCCCTGCCTGTTTGTAAGTGTGGTGTGGGTCACGCTGTCGTCGTTGCGGCAGAAGCCGTCGTACTGCTCGCGGTCGCTGTCCATCACCACGCGCCACTTCCCTTCCGGCGCCTCAAAGGCATAATCCGCAAACGAATGCTCCGGATTGAAGTTGAACACAAAGAGGTATTCACCGCGGGTGAACGCCAACACCTTGGAATAATTGTCCACGCACTTGCATACCGGCCTTACAGAGAGCAGCTTCTCTTTGGCAAACAGGTGAATCATATCCTTGTCAAACTGCTTCAGGGCCTTGTAGTGCAGGTCGTCCCGGTCGCTTATGCTCCACAGCCGGCGGGCGTGGGCGTATGACCAGCCGTTCCCCTCTCGGGGGAAGTCTATCCACTCCGGATGGCCAAACTCGTTGCCCATAAAATTCAGGTAGCCGTTGCCGGCGGTGGCCAGCGTCACCAGACGTATCATTTTGTGCAGGGCAAGTCCGCGGTCCACAATCTGATTCTTGGTAGCCTTGTCCATAGAGAAATACATCTCCTTGTCTATCAGGCGGAAAATGATGGTCTTGTCGCCCACCAGAGCCTGGTCGTGACATTCGGCATAGCTCACCGTGCGCTCGTCCGCGCGTTTGTTGGTGAGTTCCCACCAGAGAGTGTTCATATTCCAGTCGTGGTCGTCCTGCTCTTTTATTATCTTGATCCACATATCGGGCACGCCCATACTCATACGGTAGTCAAAGCCCACTCCGCCAGAGGCTATGGGGGCGGCAAGACCGGCCATACCGCTCATATCCTCGGCAATGGTTATGGAGTTGGGGTTGATCTCTTTTATAAGCAAATTGGCCAGCGCCAGATAGGTCACGGCATCCTCGTCCACCCCGTCACCGAAATACTGCTCGTAAGAGCAGAAGTCGCGCCCAAGGCCGTGGTCCAGATAGAGCATACTGGTGACGCCGTCAAAGCGGAAGCCGTCCAGATGATACTCTTCCATCCAGAACTTGCAGTTTGACAGCAGGAAAAAGCGAGTCTGGTCTTTGCCATAATCAAAGCAGCGGGAGTCCCAGGCCGGGTGATTTCCGCGGTCGCCGCCGTGGAAATAGGTGGTGTACGAGCCGTCCAGGCGGCTGAGGCCCTCGTTTTCATTTTTAACGGCGTGGGAATGGACGATGTCCATAATCACCGCGATGCCGTGGCCGTGGGCCTCGTCTACCAGCGCCTTGAACTCTTCGGGAGTACCGTAACGGCTGGACAGAGCAAAGAAGTTGGAGACCTGATAGCCGAAAGAGCCGTAGTACGGATGTTCCTGCAGCGCCATTATCTGGATGGTATTGTAGCCCAGATCCACGATTCTGGGCAGCACTTCGCGGCGGAAATATTCAAAACTTGCCACCCCTTCTTCTTCTGAACTCATACCGATATGCGCCTCGTAGATAAGCGGATTGGCAATCTTGACCGGCTTGCTGTGCTTCCATTTATATGGCTCGGCAGGCTCCCAGACCTGGGCGGAATAGACCTTGGTTTCGGGGTCCTGAACGCAGCGTGTAGCATATGCGGGAATCCTCTCGCCAAAGCCGCCGGGCCACTCCACAAACCACTTGTAGAGGCTTCCGCGCGCAATCTCATCTTTCGGCACTTTAATCTCCCAGTTGCCGCCGCCAACACTCTTCAGGGCATATTTATCGCTCTTTTTCCAGCCGTTGAAATCGCCCACCAGGAATAATCTGGCCGCCGCCGGGGCCCACTCGCGGAACACCCAGCAGCCGTCTTCTTTATGAAGCGCATAGTAGAGATGATTGTTGGCGGCATTGTATAGCGACCCTGCACCTGCAGCAATGGCGTCCCTGGCGGCAATTATCCGCTTTTTACGGGCATCCACGGCGGCTTTGTAGGGATTCAGCCACGGGTCGTTGTCATAGAGCATATTGGTGTGCTTGCTGGCCATATCGTTATTTTTTGTCAATTATATCAATGAGTTCTTTTTCGGTACCTGCAAGGCACTGCTTGCAGTATTCCACCAGTTTCATAGCCTCTTCCACCTCTTTCTGGATAGTGTCCAGCGGATGGTCGGGATTCTCTATGGTGGCCACCAACGCCTCCAGCTTTTCCAGAGCCTCTTTGTATGTGAGTTTTTCTGCCATATTATTTGATTTCTGCTTTTACTTTTCCGTCATTGAACAGTATGGTGATTTCATCGCCTTTCTTAAGCTGCGCGGCCTCTGTAACCCGACGGCCGTCTTTGAGAGTTAGGGTGAAGCCCTTGGCCAGGATGGCGGCGGGATTCAGAGCCCCCACGCGGTATTCCAGCAGCTGAACCTTGTGCCTGGCCTCGGCCAGTTTTGCGGCGACGGCGGCCCGGATTCGGGACACGCCGGCGTCAAGGCGCTGACGCTGCTCCCCTGCCTTGGTGCGTACGGCCAGCGAAAGGCGGCCGGAGATGGTCTGCAGCCTGTAATCTTCGTACGCAAAGATATCTATGAAATAATCGGCCAGCGCTGTGGGGGTTTTCAGGTGCTCGAAGGCAACCATATCGGCCACGTGGGTGTCGCGTTCGTGCCCTATCGCAGTGAGCACCGGGAGCGGGAACTGGGCTATGTTCAGCGCCAGAAAGTAATCGTCGAAGCAGGCCAGGTCGGTGGCAGAGCCGCCGCCTCGGAGAATCAGCACCGCATCGAATTCCGACTCCCGGGCCGCTATCTGCCCCAGGGCGGCGATTATGCCCTTGGGAGCCTCGGCGCCCTGCAGCGGTGCCGGAAACAGTTCGCTGTAGAAATTGAAACGGTACGGATTGTTGTGCAGATGCTCCATAAAATCGCCGTAGCCGGCGGCCGTCTGGGCAGATATCACCGCCAGGCGTCGGGGAAGGTCGGCCAGAGGCAGGGAGGCGTTCAGGTCCATCATCCCCTCTTCTGTGAGGCGGGCGATGGTGCGCTGACGCTCCAGAAAGGCCTCGCCGGCAGTAAAGGACGGGTCGATATCCTCTATAATCAAAGACAGGCCGTAAAGCTCTGAGTAATTGACGGTGACCAGGGCCAGCACGGAGATGCCGGCCTCAAGTTCGCGCTCTGCCTCCTGCTGGAACCGCACCGCAAGGCTGCGGTATCGGTTGCTCCAGATAATGGCGCGCGCCTGTGCCACCAGCGCCCCCGTGAGGGCGTGCTTCTCTATCAGGTCTATGTAGCAGTGACCGCTGCGGTTCACGCTGAGCTGCTGAATCTCCCCTTTTACCCACACAGAAAGGGGGAAAGCGTCCTCCAGAGCCCCCTTCACAGAGGCCAAAAGTTGCTGCAGTGTGTATACCGTTTCTTCCATAAAAAATAGGTCAAATAAAGATAAGAAAAATAATAAAATGTTTTACATTTGTAATGATGAAAATCACAAAGGCAGCATATGTCTCGAGTTCCACCTCGGCCGCCGGGAAACCCACCCCTGCCAGAAGGGAATTCGCCTTTATCGGGCGCTCGAACGTAGGCAAGTCTTCTCTGATTAACTCCCTCACAGGCAACTCTTCACTGGCCCACACATCTTCCACTCCTGGCAAAACCCAGTGTATAAATCACTTTATCATAAACGACAGCTGGTATCTGGTGGACCTGCCGGGCTACGGCTATGCCAAAATGTCCAAGCCCCGCCGCGAAAAGCTGTTTGCAATGATAAACGACTACATTGACCACAGCGAAGAGCTTACCCTGCTGTTCGTGCTGCTGGACAGCCGGCACGAGCTGCTCAAAATAGACCGCGAGTTCCTGATTTCGCTGGGCGAAAGGGGCGTTCCGTTTGCCGTGATACTTACCAAGTGCGACAAGCTGGGCACCAACGCCCTTGCCACCCGCATCGCCCAGATGAAGTCTGCGCTGGCCCAATACTGGGAGCCTCTGCCGGAGATTTTTGCCACCTCATCGGCCAGCGGCGCCGGCCGTGAGCAATTGCTGGACTATATCGGTGGCATACTTAAAGACCTGGATAATAACCAATAATAATATATCTGTACTATGGAATACGATCACAAGCTAAAGATTTTTTCCTGCCGAAGCAGCAAGTATCTTGCAGAAAAAATCGCCCTTAACCTTGGCGTGGGTCTCGGCAACTCCAAGGTGACCACCTTCAGCGACGGCGAGTTCCAGCCCGCTTTTGACGAGAGCGTCCGCGGTGCCACCGTCTTTATTGTGCAGAGCACCTTCCCTCCTACAGAGAATATCTTTGAGCTGCTGCTTATGATAGATGCAGCCCGCAGGGCCTCTGCCCACAAGGTGATAGCTGTGATTCCCTACTTTGGATGGGCCCGTCAAGACCGCAAGGACCGTCCCAGGGTCAGCATCGGCGCCAAACTGGTGGCCAACCTGCTGGTTGCCGCCGGCTGCGACCGCGTGATGACCTGCGACCTGCACGCCGACCAGATCCAGGGTTTCTTCGATGTCCCGGTAGACCACATATACGCCAGCAGCATCTTCCTCCCCTATCTTAGGGACCTCAAGCTGGATAACCTCTCCATCGCCTCTCCCGATATGGGCGGTGCCAAGAGGGCAAATGCATATTCCCGCATTCTGGGCGTGCCTATGATCATCTGCCACAAATCCCGTGAGAAGCCAAACGTAGTGGGCTCTATGACAGCCATCGGCGATGTTGAGGGCCGCAACGTGGTTATTGTAGACGATATGGTGGACACCGCCGGCACCATTGCCAAATGTGCCGATATGCTTAAGGAAAAGGGCGCCCTCAGCGTCCGTGCCGTCTGCACCCACCCCGTGCTTTCGGGCAGCGCCTACGAGCGCATCAGCCAGTCGGCCATCGAAGAATTCATCGTATCCGACACCATTCCCCTGCGTCCCAAGGAGGGCGACGATGTCTCCAAATTCAAAGTGCTGTCCGTGGCCAACATATTTGCCGACATCATCACCAAAGTATACAACAACAAACCCATTAGCGACACCTTCATTTTCTAGACTATGATACTGGAACCCAGCCTGCCCATCTCGGAGGTCTATGACATCCTGATTAGCAAAATCCGGAACTACTTTGAAGGTGCCGGCCTGTCAAAGGCTGTTCTGGGCCTTTCAGGTGGGGTGGATTCCGCTCTTGTGGCAGCCCTTGCGGCCGATGCCCTGGGGCCGGAAAATGTCCACGGCATAATGATGCCCAGCGAGTTTTCCACCGGCCACTCGATCACAGATTCCGAAGATCTGGCGGCCAATCTGGGCATAAGCACAGAGCAGATTCCCATAGGTCCCATATACGACCGGGCAATGGAGTCTATGGCCCGCTTTTTTGAAGACGGCCGCTGGGACACCACCCAGGAGAATATTCAGGCCCGCATCCGCGGCTTGATACTGATGGCCTACTCCAACCGTTTCAACGCGCTGGTGCTGAACACGTCCAACAAGAGCGAGCTCTCTACCGGCTACGGCACCCTATACGGCGACCTGGCCGGAGCCATTATGGTCATCGGTGACCTGTACAAGGTGCAGGTCTATGAACTGTGCCGATATATAAACCGCAACGGAGAGCGCATCCCGGAGCACATCCTCACCAAAGCCCCTTCTGCAGAGCTCAAGCCCGGGCAGAAAGACAGCGACTCCCTGCCGCCCTACGAGGTGCTGGACGCCGTGCTCCACGCCCTTAACGAAGAGGGGCTCTCCCCGGAGCAGGTGCTGGAGTCTTTCGAAGACAAGGCTGCCGCCCAGCGCGCCCTGGCGCTGCGTCGCAAATCCAGTTTCAAGGTGATGCAGGTTCCGCCGGTGCTCACTGTGAGCTCCGCGCCTCTGCTGCCTCCGTTCAAATGTCTGTAGCGCTATGAAGACCTTTCTGCTGGCTATAGCCCTGGTGGCCCTTTGCGTGTTCGGACTGTGCTTCAACATCATATTCCGCAAAGATGGCAAGTTCCCCGACGGCGAGATTGCCCACAACAAAGAGCTGCGCAAGCGCGGCATCGTGTGCGCCAAAGAAGAGGAGCTCCGCCTCTGGGGCAAGAAACACCACAAAGCAAACCCCGACTGCGCCGACCTCGGCTGCACCAGCTGCCGCGGCTGCGAGATTTCCAAAGAAAACGCATAGTTCAGCCATTCGCTGCTACGAAAAAACTTCGCTCCGGGCCAGGGAGAACATAGAACCCCTGTTCCCTACGCGAAGTTTTTTCTGCGCTTATGCGAATGGCTGTTGCTTACAGATCTCCGCCTGGACGTTTGTGGAGGACGGCTTTGCGGAGCTCGAAGTTCTGGCCCAGGTACTTGCGACGGACGTCGGGGTTTGCGGCCAGCTGCTCAGGGGTGCCGCTCTCGAGAATCTCACCGTCGTAGAGCAGATATGCGCGGTCGGTGATGGCCAGCGTCTCGTGCACGTTGTGGTCGGTGATCACGATGCCGATGTTGCGGGTCTTGAGGTGGGCAATGATATGCTGGATATCCTCTACCGCAATGGGGTCGACACCTGCGAACGGCTCGTCCAGCAGGATAAACTTGGGGTTGGTGGCCAGCGCGCGGGCAATCTCGCAGCGGCGCCTCTCACCACCGGAAAGCTGGATTCCGAGACTCTTGCGCACCTTGCCCAGACCGAACTCGCGGATGAGCTCTTCCAGACGCTGCTCACGCTGCTCCTTGGGGATATGGTTCATCTCCATCACTGACACGATATTGTCTTCCACACTCATACGGCGGAACACGGAGGCTTCCTGTGCAAGATAGCCAAGCCCCTTTTGAGCACGCTTGTACATAGGGAGTTTGGTGATTTCTTCTTCGCCAAGGAAAATCTGCCCGGCATTGGGCTTGACCAAACCGGTCATCATATAGAAACTGGTGGTTTTGCCGGCACCGTTAGGGCCAAGCAGACCCACGATTTCGCCCTGTTCAACCTCTATGGACGCCCCCTTTACAACGGTTCGCATCCCATATTTCTTAACCAGCTTGACAGTATATAACTTCATATCCTAATTTATCATTTAACCTCCAGCTCAAACTCGCGGGTAAAATCGCTGACGTTGGCTGAGTCTTCTTTCATTTTCTGTGCTACCTCGGTGGGCATATACGGCCCCTGAACTTTGGGTTCCTCGTCCTGGGGCTGCACCTCTATCTTAAGCAGAACCCTGCTGCCAAGCGCACTCTGTAGCGAGCCTTGCAGCTTGAGCAACTGATGGTCCACAATCCAGTCTCTCTGCATAACGCTTGCCACAAACTGGGTGGCGGTGCCCTCTTCTGCAGAATATTTGGGAGTATTGGCAGAAAGGGCCGCCTTGAGGTTGGGCCTGGTAATGCCTGCAATGAACTTCTCCCACCCTGCGGCAAACATCTCTTCGGTAATATCCTTGGGGTCGATTTCGGCAGCGGAAGCGCCGCCGGTGGTCTGAGGGGCTGCGGCCTGTGCAGTTGCCTTGGACATAAGTTCCTTGATGGAGATGCCGGAGGTCTTGCCGGTCTTGACTTCGCTCTTGGGGACAGCAGGCGCTGCGGCGGATGCAGGGGCCGGAGCCGGGGCAGCAGCTGCCGGCGCGGGGGCTGGCTTTGCAGGAGCGGGTTGCGCTGCAACGGGCCGTGCTGGGGCCACTGGCTGAGCGGCCGCCGGCTGCGGTGCCGCAGTCAGTATGCGGGACATCTTTATCAGCGCAAACTCTATCAGCAGCCTGGGATTGCCAGAAGTCTTATAGGCCGTTTCGGCGGCGGTGGAAATCTCCAGCGCCTTGTACAGGAACTCCATAGAGCAGCGCTTGCTGTATTCGTCATAGCGGGCGGCGATGGTCGGGGCCATCTCCATAAGGCTGCGGGACGAGGCGTTGCGGCACACTATAAGGTCCCTGAGGTGGGAACTCATACCGGAGATGAAGTGCAGCGCGTCAAAGCCTTTGGAGAGGATCTCGTCGAACAGCAGCAGCGCCTGGGCAAAATCGCCTGCGAGCAGCATATCGGTGAGCCGGAAATAGTAGTCATAGTCCAGGACGTTAAGAATGCCGATGACTTTCTCGTATGTGATGTCGCCGCCGCAGAAAGCCACAGTCTGGTCAAAGAGCGTGAGACTGTCGCGCATTGCGCCGTCGGCTTTCTGGGCAATGATGTGCAGGGCATCGTCGCTCACGGTGACATTCTCCTGGGCGGCTATATCCTTGAGGTTCCGCACAATGTCCTCCACCCTGATGCGGCTGAAGTCGTAGGTCTGGCAGCGGGACAGGATGGTGGGGAGAATCTTGTGCTTCTCTGTGGTGGCCAGAATGAAGATTGCATACTCCGGCGGCTCTTCGAGCGTCTTCAGAAAGGCATTGAAGGCGGCCTGGGACAGCATATGCACCTCGTCTATGATATACACGCTGTAGCGGCCAATCTGGGGCGGGATGCGCACCTGGTCGGTGAGGTTGCGGATGTCGTCCACCGAGTTGTTGCTGGCGGCATCCAGCTCGTGGATGCAATATGAACGGCCTTCGCTGAAAGAGCGGCAGGATTCGCACTCGCCGCAGGGCTCCAGGTCAGGACCCGGATTGCTGCAGTTGATGGTCTTCGCAAAGATGCGGGCGCAACTGGTCTTGCCCACCCCGCGCGGCCCGCAGAAAAGATATGCGTGAGCCAACTGCCCGCTTTGGATGGAATTCTTGAGCGTGCGGGCTATATTCTCCTGCCCGATGAGCTTGTCAAAGGTGGCAGGCCTGTATTTTCTGGCTGATACTATGAACTGTCCCATATCTGACAAATGTAAGAAAAATATTATTTTTGCGGCGAAGAAAAACGCCTAAAATGGAGAATAAAGTTTTTACGCTGGCCAGCGGTATGAAAGTCGCCTTCAAGAAGACCAATTCTTCTGTGGCATACTGTGCGCTGTGCATCAAGGCCGGCACTTCCAACGAGCCTGCCGACAAGCACGGCCTGGCCCATCTTACAGAGCATATGATATTCCGCGGCTGCGAAAAGCGCAGTGCCCGCAGCATAAACGACCGCCTGGAAAAGCTGGGCGGCGATATGAACGCCTACACCGCCAAAGAAGAGACGGTGGTCTATTGCACCGTGCTTAAAGAAGACATCGCAAAAGCCATTGACCTCTCCTTTGAAATAGTTTTCACCTCGCTATTCGACGAAGATGAACTGGAAAAAGAGAAGAACGTGGTGGCCGACGAGATAAATATGTGCCTGGACAATCCGGCCGACTTCATCTTCGAAGACTACGAGAAGCTTCTGTTCAAGGGCCATCCGCTTTCCAGGACCATCCTGGGCACCGCCGCCTCGCTCAAGCAGATTACTTCCGACGACATCCGCGCCTTTGTAAAAGAGCGCTACGTGCCGGCAAATATGAGCTTTGTGGTGGTCGGTGACCTGGACCAGACGGCCGTGGTAGAGATGGTAGAAAAACTTCTGGACAAATACACCCAGTATTTCCAGGGCTCCAAGGCGCCCGCGGCCGTCACCAAAAAGCCGGCGGAGCAATTCTTCAACGTGGACAAGACCCGCAAGTTCCACCAGGCCAACTGCATCCTTGGCACCCGCGCCTATCCTTTCGGCCACCCCGACCGTATGGCGCTAACTCTGCTGACCAACATACTTGGCGGCCCCGCCAGCAACTCCCGCCTGAACAGCTCGCTGCGCGAGAAAAAGGCGCTGGTATATCACGTGGATGCCTCTTATGTGCGCTACTCCACTGCCGGCGTCTCTCTGGTCTATTACGGCTGTGACAAGGACAATGTGGACAAGTGTGCCGAACTGGTTATGAAAGAGCTCAAGAAGATCCGCGAAGTGCCCCTTTCCGACGCCGGACTGCGCTCTGCCAAGAAGCAGATGCTGGCCCAGAACGCCATCGCCAGTGAATACGGCGAGGCGCAGGCTCTCTCCATTGCCCGCAGCATTGTCCGCTTTGGCGAATATCCCACCCCCGAACTGTTCCGCAAGAAACTGCAGGCGGTTACCGCCGAACAGCTGCAGCGCGTGGCGCAGGAAATCTTTGCGGAAGACAGGATCAGCCGCCTGATATACAGATAATTATGACCATAGAAGAGTATTGCCTGAACCATTCGTCGCTTCCCGCAAGCCTCGACGCCCTGGAGTGGATTGAGCACCAGACGCATATCCGCACCAGCCGCGCCCGTATGCTCTGCGGCAGGGAGGCCGGCGGCCTGCTTAGTGCAATCTCAAGGATGGTCGCCCCGCAGCGCATTCTGGAACTGGGCGTCTTCACCGGCTACTCCACCGTCTGCCTGGCAGAAGGCCTGGCCGAAGGAGGCCGTATAGACGCAATTGAAATCAACGACGAACTGGAAGACATCATCCGCGAGGGATACGAGAAAGCCGGCATCTGGAAAAAGGTCAATCTGCTACTGGGCAATGCATTGGATATTATCCCTTCGCTTGACGGCCCGTACGACCTTATCTATATCGATGCCAACAAGCGGCAGTATCCCGAATACTGGAATCTGGTCTCCGACAAGGTTCGCCCGGACGGCGTGATCATCGCCGACAACACCACCTGGGACGGCAAGGTCATAGAAGAACCGGCGCCCCGGGATGCCCAGAGCGTCGGTATTCTCGAATTCAACGATTTGGTTGCCTCCGACAACCGCTTTTCTTCCATCATGCTGCCCCTTCGCGACGGAGTCACGATTGCAATCAGACGATAGGAAGTCGCGGAATAGCAAAAAAACATCTTCGCGTAGGGAACAGGGGTTCTATGTTCTCCCTGGCCCGGAGCGAAGATGTTTTTTTGCGTATTGGAGCGACTTCTACTCTGCCGTAAACCGCCACTCGATAATGTTCAGGTAGGTCTCTCCCGGCAATAGCGGCCGGAAGGGGAACTGGAGCTTGTTGGGGCTGTCGGGGAAGGCCTGGCACTCCAGGGCGACGCAGTCGTAGTCTTTGTACTTGTAGCCGTCGGGAGAGTCGGGGCAGCCGCAGAGCCAGTTGCCGGTGTAGACCTGCACGCCGGGCTGATTAGTGAATACAGCCACTTTGCGGCCGGCGCAACTGAGTTCAGCAGCGGGGCGCAGGGTGCCGTCGTAACCGTCTATGCACCAGCAGTGGTCGTAGCCCTTGCCGAATTTCAGAGGCTCGAAATCTGCATCCAGATCCTGCCCTATCGGCTTGTCCACGGTAAAGTCCATAGGCGTGCCGGCCACGGGAGCCATTACGCCAAAAGGAATCAGCGTGGAGTCGCCTGGAAGGAAGCGCGAAGCATAGAGCTTGAGCAGATGGCTGCGCACGCCGTCACCGCCGAATGCCTTCTGGCCGCGGAGGTTGAAATAGACGTGGTTGGTCAGGTTCACCACGGTGGGTGCATCGGTCTTGGCAGAAATCTCCAGCCGCAGCACATTGTCTTCAGAGAATGTATAAACAGCCTGGATATCCAGCGCGCCGGGATAGCCGGCATCGCCGTCGGGGCTGTGGAGGGTAAACCTTACCCCACCCTCAAACTCCTCTGCATCCCAGATGCGGTTGGCGTAGCACTGCTCGCCGGGGCCGCCGTGCAGGTGGTTGGGACCGTTGTTTATTGCCAGCGAATACTCCTTGCCGCCAAGGCTGAATTTGCCTTTTGCGATGCGGTTTGCATAGCGGCCGGGAATCTTGCCGGCGCAGGGGCCGTCCACCATCCAGTCTTCGGGCTTGGCATAGGTAAGGGCCACGTTGTCTACCACTCCGGCCTTGTCGGGCACCTCTATGGAAACGATGCCGGCACCGAGGTTGCTGAGCACAACCCTGCCGCCGGCAGCGTTAGAGATTGCAAAATGCTTTATTTGAGCTTGCGGACGTTCCATCTCTTTGCACCGTCAGAAATTGCGACATTGATTACGCGCGGATCCAGATTGAACTGCTTCTTGTATGCCTTCTGAACCGCCTCGATATAAGCCTTGGCTGCACCGCTTTTAACGATGGCAATCACGCAGCCGCCAAAGCCGCCGCCCATCATACGGGCACCTACGACGCCTTCGCATTTGCGGGCTACATCCACAATGAAGTCAAGCTCTTCGCAGCTCACGCCATAGTCTTTGCTGAGGCCGTCGTGGGTTTCGAACATCTTCTTGCCGAAAGCGGGGATGTCGTTCTTTGCCAGGTCGCGGCAGCCGGCCAGCAGACGCGGAGACTCCTTGACAACGAAAGAGCAGCGTTTGTATACCATCGGATCCAGTTTGTCCTTGTACTGCTCCAGAAGTGCGGGAGAAACATCGCGCAGGAGCTCCACATTGGGGTGGTCCTTCTTGATGGCGGCCACGCCGGCCTCGCACTGTGCGCGGCGCACATTGTATTCGCCGCTGGCAAGGTTGTGCTTGACCATAGTGTCGATGAGGACAATCTTGTAGCCCTTGGGGGTGAAGGGAACCCTCTTGTATTTAAGGCTACGGCAGTCCAGACGGATCACCTTGCCCTCTTTGCCCATCAGGGATGCAAACTGGTCCATAATGCCGCAGTTCACACCCACATAGTTGTGCTCTGTCATCTGACCTATCTTGGCCAGCTCCTCACGCTTGAAACCGAGTTTGAACAGAGTGTTTATCGCATAGCCAAAGACGCTCTCCAGAGCAGCGGAAGAAGACATACCTGCGCCCAGGGGAACGTCGCCGCCAAATGCGCAATCAAAACCGGCAGGGGCGGCGCCGCGCTTTTTCATCTCCTGAACCACGCCAAAGATATAGCAGGCCCACTGCTGTGCCGGCTTTTCCTTGTCGTTGATACCGAAGGTGAGCTTCTCGCCATAGTCCATAGAGAATGCATTCACCTTGTCGGTGCCGTTGGGTGCGATGGCCAGGCTGATGCCTTTGTCCACAGCTGCCGGAAGCACAAAACCGCCGTTGTAGTCGGTGTGCTCGCCTATGAGGTTGATACGGCCCGGAGAGGTGAAATAGCTGAATTTCTTACCGGGAAAATTCTTCTTGAAAGCGTCAATGACTTTTTTAGGTTTTAACATAGTGTGGTATTATTTATTATAGTTTATAATTCCGAAAGGCATATCTTTGTAAAGTTACCAATTGTTTTGAATAATTCAAAAAATGGTACTAATTTTGTGACAAATGAAAATCGCGGAGATATCGTGCAAGCCGAGCGCAGAGAAAGCTTGCTTTCTTTGCCGAGGCGCCGCCGATATCGCCGCAAAAATCGGAGATTTTTGCGGAAGTAGCTCAGTTGGTAGAGCGTCGGCTTCCCAAGCCGAAGGTCGCGGGTTCGAAACCCGTTTTCCGCTCAAGATCAAATAAGTCCGCCCCACACTACGGACTTATTTTGTTTAACTGCACACTATTCAAATGAAAAAGATACTATCCATAATACTGTTTCTGGCACTTTCCTTTCCCGGTTTTTCCCAGATAGATACTGACGACGAAAATTTCTTTGATGACGAAGAAGATGAGGAACTGGCGGATATTGACAGCACTGCAGTTGAAAAAGTGGTGAAGATTGCCGTGGACACCCTCCGCACCAAAGACAAATACACCAATGTCATCCTCTACGAAGACCAGACCTGGGACTACCTTCCCCTGCCCCGTCCGGGCATCGACAGCACTTCTATCTATGACCGATGGTGGAACACCGAATCGCTTCACGCATATATAGGTTATCCCAAGGAATCCATACCTGACGAGGTAGATATACTGCTGGTAGACGAGACCCACGGCTTCAAGGTGCCCTATCAGGCCAAGGTACACTCCGGGTTCAAATGGCGCCGCAAACGCGCCCATACCGGCGTTGACCTTCCGCTTGACACCGGAGACAGCGTGCGGGTGGCATTTGACGGCGTGGTGCGCTTTTCCAGCGGCAGCCGCACGGGCGGCTATGGCAACCTTATAGTGGTGCGCCACTCCAACGGCCTTGAGACCTACTACGGCCATCTTTCCAAAAGGCTTGTGATTCCTGGCGAACCGGTCAAGGCGGGCGAAGTGATAGGCCTGGGCGGCAGCACCGGCCGCAGCACCGGCCCCCACCTCCATTTTGAGACCCGCTACAAGGGGCAGGCGTTTGACCCCGAGCGCATCATAGCCTTTGAGCAGGGCGCACTTAGGGAGTCGCTGTTCACCCTGAAAAAAGACTACTTCAACATCTACTCCCACTACGGCCAGAGCGAAAAGCAGGAAGCCGAGGCCAAGGCCGCCGTGGCTGCGGCCAAGCAGGCGCAGTACTACAAGGTCCGCAGCGGCGACACCCTGGGCAGGATTGCCGCCAAGCACGGCACCACAGTGGCCAAACTCTGCAAACTCAACGGCATCAGTGCCAAGAAAGTCATCCGTCCCGGACAGAGACTCCGCGTGAGATAATGAAACGCCTTGCCGTCATACTGTTTTTGCTGACGGCAGCTATTCTGCCGTCCCGCGCCCAGTACGACCCGTCGCATTTCTACTACGCCGGCCGTCAGGCGATTTCTGACGGCAAATTCTCACTCGCGATAGAGAATTTCAACATCCTCTCCCGCATTGACACAGTGGGGCCGGAGGCATTCTTTTTCCGCGGCATAGCCAAGTACAACCTGGGCGATTTGAACGGCGCCGAGAGGGATTTTGACCTGAGTCTGAAGCGCAATCCGCTTTACACCTACGCCTACCACTACCGCGCCATCACCCGCAGCCGCCTGGGCCGCCACGAAGAGGCGCTGGAAGACCTGCAGGAGGCTATGGACCTGCGGCCCGGCAATACCGGCCTGTACTTTAGCCGCGGCGTGACATATTTCCTTTCGCAGCAGTTTGAAAAGGCGGTGCAGGACTTCAACAGCTTTATCCGCAAGGAACCGGACGAGAGTAGCGCCTACCTAAACCGCGGGGCATCTTACCTGTTTCTGGGCGACACCCTGAAGGCGTTTGCCGACTACAACAAGGCCATAGAGCTGAACAATCTGGACCCTGAGGGCTTTGTGCGGCGCGCCAGGCTGCTCGCCATGCAGAACAAGTATGACGATGCCATATCGGATCTGAACCAAGCTATAAAGCTGGACTCTACCAACACCTTCGCCTATTTTAATAGGGCCATTCTCAAATACGAGAAAAAAGACTGGATCAGCGCAATTGACGACCTCAACGCCGTGCTGGCAGAGGAGCCGGGCAACGCCTTGACCCTCTACAACCGTGCGCTGATCTATGCACAGGTCGGAGAGCTGGACAAGGCGGTAGACGACCTGGACCGAGTGCTGAACATCAACACAGAGAATGTGCTGGCCTATTTCAACCGGGCCGCGGTGTTTATGCAGCAGGGCAAATTCAACCAGGCCATAAACGACTACGACAAGGCCATCGAGCTTTATCCCGACTTTGCCAAGGCCTATATAAACCGCTCCTACGCCAAGGCTATGCTGGGCAGGATGGGCGACAGCCGCAAAGACTACGAGACTGCGCAGAAGAAGGTGCGGGAATATCAGTTCAAGACCTCTACTGACGAGGGCTATGAGGCATTTGCCGACACCACCAAGCAGTTCAACTCGCTGCTGGCCCTGGACGCCGACTTTGCCAAGAAGAACTTCAACAACGAGCTGCTCCAGTACCGCGAGGTGGATGTCAAGCTGAAGCCGATGTTCCAGTTCGTACCCAAGGAGGGCCCTTCTTCAGAGAGTATCTCCACCATCAAGGGCAAGCTGCTGTACGACAAGCTGGACAATTTCCTGGCGTCGCTGCCCGTCAAGACCCAGTTCGCGGCAGAGAAATCGGCAGCCCGCGACGACGCCAAAAGGCGTCTGGAGCCGCTGGTTGATGCCATCCAGAAGGGCCGCGGATCGCAGTACATCCAGTTTGGCAAGGCTATGCTGGAGACCGCCTCCAGCCAGTTCAACAATGCTATGGACAGCTACAGCGTGGCCATTGATATGGATGGCACAAACCCCTTCCTGTACCTGAACCGCGGCGTGCTGCAGGCCGAGATGACCGACTTTATAGCAAGTATGGAAAACAGCGTCCGCACGCTCACGATAGACAATTCGGGCAACACCAGCAAGACTGTGGTCAAGGACCGCTCCAACACAAGATACGACTACAGCGCCGCCATAGACGATATGCTTGCCTGCGCCCGCCTGGCGCCCGATTTCCCTTATGTATATTACAATCTTGGCAACCTGTACTGCCTGTCGGACGACCTTCCCGCCGCCGTGGCCAATTACACCAAGGCGCTGGACCGCTTCCCCTACATAGGCGAAGCCTACTACAACCGCGGATTGGTGCTCATCTACCTGAAAGACAAGGAAAAGGGATGCATTGATATCAGCAAGGCTGGAGAGCTGGGCATTCTGGATGCCTACGGCGTAATAAAGAAATACTGCTCTGAAGAGTCTCAGAACTAACTACCACTCGTCTTCGTCAGACTCTATTGTGAGGTAGCGGTTGCCGCCAAGCGCCTCTATGGCATCGTCTATATCCATCTGCACGGCAGAATTGCCTTCGTTGGAATAGAGCATCTGCAGCAACTCCAGATACATCACCAGTATGGAATGGTCCTTTTTCACGGCCGCCTCCCCTATCTCAACATTCACGCCCATAGCCGCAGCCTGGTTTTTTACCATCTTGCTGATATTGTTCTCTATGAATATCTCCCCTTCGTGGAAGACATTGATATTGAAAAGAATCTTGTCGTTCTCTACATAGACCGGCACGAAACCGCCTGTGAAACAGAGCGGATGCACCGGAAGGCCTGCCACCTGGGCCACTATGAAATAGAGCAGCGACAAGGCAAACGGGTTACCCTTCTTGCCCCGCAGGACGTTCATAAGCAGGGATGTCTCCAGCGACATATCGAAGGGCGCCGTGGCAGAAAAGCCGTAGCGTTTGTAAAAGACGTGATTCAGGAGGGTCACGTTTTCCAGCGCGGTCTTTGCCTCGGATATTTCTTCCAGCACAGACATAGCCACC
This sequence comes from Bacteroidales bacterium, assembly GCA_017428035.1. Classification (GTDB taxonomy): domain Bacteria; phylum Bacteroidota; class Bacteroidia; order Bacteroidales; family UBA932; genus Equibacterium. Next base: position 61,868 of record JAFRRR010000087.1, read on the forward strand.
GGAAGCAAAGCCTCCAAGTATTCCTCCCTCTTCAGGGAAGGGTCTGTAAGGGCGCACAGCAGATAGCCCGACTCCAGCAGCGGGCACTCGGCACCGGAGGCGCACTGCTCTGCGATATCCTTCAGGGAAGAAATCACCATCTTTTTGTTGTAACGCACCAGCATATTCTCCAGCAGCCGCTTGCGATCCGGGACCATTTCGGCGGCGGCTTCGGCCTGGAGCATCGCTATGGCCTGTGACCCGTTTTCTTTGAAATACCGGTCCACGGCGGCCATCACCGCCGGGTCGCTGTCGCCAAAGAGATTGACTATGTATTGGAACTCTTCCACAGTTCAAAATTAATTTTTTTAGTACATTTGTCAAAACCCTTGCGCCTATGATCCTCACCTGGCCACGAATGCAAAACGTACTGCTGGGCATCAGCGCTTTTCTGATGCTGTCGCTGCTCTGGTCGCGTATGTGCTATACAGTAGATGAATACGGAGTGGAATACTCCATCAAATTCACAGAGCACATACAGTTTCTGATTCTCACAGTCATCTCCATTGCCCTTTGCATAGCGGCAATCTTCTATCGGAAGCAGTATATACTGCAAATCAGGGTGTGCATAATCACTATGTTCGTGCTGCTGGGATATCAAATCTGGCTGATAGTGGCATTTTTTCAGTTGAAGAGCGTATATACATTTACGGTGTCCACTCTGTTCCCGCTGGTGTGCATCATATTGCTGATTCTGGCCATACGATACAACTGGCGCGACGCATCGGATGTCATTGCAAGGGATTTTCACCGCAAGGTGGCAAAAAAATTAAAGAAGTAAGGTATGTGCGCATCTATTTTACTCATACTGGCAGGTAACTTTGTCCAAAAAGGAATAGACTCAGTGTTACAGCCATTAATCAAATTCATTGTCGCGGCCATTCTGATTGCCGTGGCCATAGCCGTATTGATCACCGTCTTGATTGAGCGCAGCAAGCGGCACAAGATTCAGAAGGAGGCCGATGCCTCCATCAACGACCTGGGCACCAAACTTCAACTGAGCCAGGCGGCGCTGGAAAGCACCAGGGCCAGTGCAGAGGGGCAGCTCAAGACCAAAGACGAACTGCTGGCGCAAATGACCCGCAACTACGAGAAGAACCTGGACGATTTGCGCGCCAGCCACAAAGAGGCGCTCAAGGCGCAGGCAGAGAGCCTGAAGGCGGAGCTCACAGCCCAGACTGAGAAGCTGCTCAAGCAGCGCGAAGAGGAGCTGGACAAACGTGCCCGGGAAAATTTCGAATCCATCACCAAGACGCTGGGCAAGGATATCACCGAGATGAAATCTGCCTTTGAGGCCAATAAAAAGACCCAGACCGAAACCAGCACCAGCCTCAAAAATCAGTTTGAGGCGGCCGTGAAGCAGCTGGAGCAGCAGACCCGTTCGGTGGGCGAGAAAGCCGACCACCTGGCAGAGGCTATGCGCGGCCAGAAAAAGTTCCAGGGAATCTGGGGCGAGACCCTGCTGCTGAACATCCTCACCGGAGAAGGTATGGTAGAGGGGCGCGACTTTGACAAGGAGGTCACCCTGCGCGACCGGCTGGGACTGGTAATAGAGAATGAAGACTCTTCCAAGCGGATGCGGCCCGACTTCATTCTCCACTTCCCCGACAACCAGGACGTAGCGGTGGATTCCAAAGTTTCTCTGGCAGCCTATTCGGACTACCTGGAGGCCAAGAACGACGACGAGCGGCAGGATGCCCGCCGCCGGAATGTAGAGGCCATCCGCAACCAGTACAAGAACCTCAGCGCAAAGGACTATAACAGCTATATCTTGCCGGGACATAGAATGGTGGACTTCGTGATTATGTTCGTCCCCAGCTACCCCGCCCTGCAGATGGCCTACGAAGACGACCCCAAGATTTGGCGCGACGCCTATTCAAAAAAGGTGCTGGTGACCAGCGAAGAGACCATCCTCCCGTTCTTGCGTATGATAGAACTGGGCTGGCGCAATGTTGAGCAGGTAAACAACCAGCAGAAGATCATTGACGCCGCCAGCCGCATGATAGACCGGGTGGCCGACTTCACCAAGTACTACGCCACGGTGGGCAAAAAGCTTGAAGAGGCCCAGAAGGCCTACAACGACGGCAAGGCCAAGCTGGGCGAGACCGGCAACAGCATACTTGTCTCTGCACACCAGGTCAAGAAGCTGGGCGTTCCGTCTAAAAAACAGCTGCCCGAGCCGGGAGACGACCTGGCAGAAACTGTATCTTTTGAGGAATAATATCTTTATTCAGCGGCGATAAATAAAGTCCCTGAAGATGTCAGCCAGCTGGCTGCGCACGTGCTTCTCTTCCAAAGGACTCACCTCCCTGGGACCGGACCAGTTGAAGAACACCACCCGGTTGGTCTCGGAATCGAGCACGGCCGCATATATCGCCGAGGTGTGCGCCACCGGGATTGCATAGGGCACTATCAGACCGAGTGTCGCAACGGCTATGAATACGCTTAGTAGGGTGCTCCCCACAGCGTCCTTGACATATCTGGAACGGTCCCGGGTCATGCCTTCGGCATACATCAGCAGTCCATATCTGTAACCTTCGGCCTCGAGCAGTTCGTCGAGCGCTGAGGGGATCGGAGCCTCACCCACTTTCTGCTCGCTGGCGGCGTCCAGATAGCGCATAAACCCCACAGTCTCTTCCATCTGCAGCGAGTCTAGGGGGAATATCTCCTTGACGGGCATCCCCAGGCGTACCGTCACATCTGAAAGCAACTCTTCCGATGCCATCGAAAGCGAGTCGCTGTAGAACTCCTTGTCGTTCGCATCAATATAAAACTGGGTGGAGACAGGCCCCAGAAGAACCATCTCGCCGGCAGCGGCGGGGGTGAATCCGGAGTAGAACCGCGCTGTCGCGCAGGAGGTCAGTGCGGCCACAGCGGCCACGGTGGCCAAAAAAAGTCTAAGCTTGCGTTTCATCGCCATAAAAGACTACAGATAGAATCGCAGTCCGAGGGAGAGACTCATGTGGCGCAGCGATTCGAACTGGTCCTTATCGAGCTCCACCTTCTGGGGCACCGCGGCGCTTTCGGTCGTAAGTGTATAACTGGTCAGCGTGCCGTTTACCAGGCCGAGGGATGCACCAAGGAAGATATTGTTCATCAACTTCAGGTCATAGCCAAATTCGACGCATACCCCAAGAGTGCCGCTTTTTATGGTTCCGGCCTCTATCATGCGGCCGTTGTTGGTGTAGTCAAGATAGCCGGCTCCGGCTCCCAGAAAGAACACACCGGTGCCCGATTTGTTTACCAACCTTGAATACACCATAGGGCCGATGTATCTGATATCTATCACGTCGGTATACATTCCGTTGACATATTCACCGTCTATCTCGGCTGTAACGGCATCCTTTCTCTGGCTGTGCATGTCGCTGTATTTCACACCAACGCCATAACTCGAGAAGTAATATGTCACGTCGGCGCCATAGGTATAGCCCATCATCAGAGCCTTGTTATGGGCGTCCACGACCTCGTTGCCGGTCTTTTCAAGTTTGGCCAGCCTGTAGCCGAAGCCTCCCTGGACAGCCACTCGCCAATTGGAGATCTGCTGCTGGCTGCCGGCAGCATCACCCGTATATCCCGAATACTGACCATAAGCCGCTGTAGCAGCCAGCATCATCATGGCCGCACACACAAAAAGAGCAAATGATTTCTTCATATCTTTACGCTGATTATGTTCGTTTGTGCAAATATACTAATATTCAATATTTTTTCTTTAACATCTTTGCTATTGCGCAACGATTTGACACACATAGGCCATTATCTTTGCATCAAACAAAAGGATAATGACTATGAAAACAAACACCCCCACCCCTACTCTTCAAGATGTTATGCAGTTCCTTATGAGCGATGCAACTCCCGAGATCAACGGTCTTATCCGCACTCTGGATCTTGAGTTGGTATCTATTTCTACCGCCGCCTAGGGAGAACAATTACCGACTATAAAAAACCGGTTAATCTTCTTCTCCGGCTGCTTTCAAGCGCTCTGCGTTCTCTGCAATCACAAGCTGGTCTATGAGCTCCTGGATTTCTCCGTCCATAAAGACGGGCAGGTTATACATAGTGTAGCCGATGCGGTGGTCAGTGACGCGGCTCTGGGGATAGTTGTAAGTGCGGATCTTGGCGCTGCGGTCGCCGGTAGAAACCAGGGTCTTGCGCTTGGCCGCAATCTCGCTCATATATTTCTGATACTCGAAGTTGTACAGACGTGTACGCAACTCTTCGAGGGCCTTTTCAAAGTTCTTGATCTGAGACTTCTGGTCCTGGCACTGAACCACCAGTCCGGTAGGGATATGGGTCAGGCGCACGGCAGAATAGGTGGTGTTCACGCACTGGCCGCCTGGACCCGATGCGCAGTATGTATCCTTGCGAACATCGTTCATATTCAGGTCCACGTCAAACTCGTCGGCTTCGGGCAGCACTGCCACAGATGCTGCTGAAGTATGCACTCGGCCCTGGGTCTCGGTCTGGGGCACGCGCTGCACGCGGTGCACGCCGCTCTCGTATTTCAGGGTGCCGTATACCTTATCTCCGGAAATCTTGCAGACAACCTCCTTGAAGCCGCCCATAGCGCCTTCGCTGCTGCTGTTGACTTCCATTTTCCATCCCTTCTTCTCGCAATATTTGGCGTACATACGGAAAAGGTCGCCGGCAAAAATGGCAGCCTCGTCGCCGCCGGTGCCGCCGCGGATTTCCAGAATGGCGTTCTTGTCGTCTTCGGGGTCAGCAGGAATCAGAAGCAGTTTGATATCCTCTTCCATCTTGGGGAGCCTCTCCTCTATCTCGGCCGCCTCTGCCTTTGCCATCTCGCGCAAGTCGGGATCCTTCTCGTTCAGGAGAATATCCTTGGCGATGTCCAGACTGTCCACCTGACGGCGGTATTCAGCCCCCGCAGCCATAATGGGCTCCAGCTCTTTATATTCCTTATTGACCTGAACAAAGCGCTTCATATCGGCAATCAGCTCGGGATCTGCCAACTGCTGCTGCAGCGAAGCGTACTTCGCTTTGAGGTCTTCCAGTTTCTCCAGTAATTTATTTTCTGCCATATCAGTCTAAAAAGTGCGCAAAGTTAGTGATTTTTCCTGAGGAAATCAATTGCCGCCTGGGCGCACACGCAGCCGAACACGGCGGGCATATATGAGATGGTGCCAACCTGCGATTTTTTATTGCGGCCGGCATCTTCCACGATAGCCTCTCGCTCCGGCAATTCCTCGCTGAAAACCACCTTGAAACCCTTCTCTATGCCGCGCTTGCGAAGTTTCTTGCGCACTATGTAGGCCAGCGGGCAATTGTAGGATTTGCTAAGGTCCACCAAGCGCACCTTTGTGGCATCGTATTTGGCGCCGGCACCCATTGAACTCACGTGCGGGATGCCGCTCTTTACGCAGAATTCTATCAGGGCCAGCTTTGGGGCCAGGGTGTCAATCGCATCCACCAGATAGTCGATGTTGTAGCCGCCCAGCATCTGCGGGACATTCTCTTCTGTAAGATAGTCGGCAATGACGTCTATTTGGATTACCGGGTTTATGTCGCGCAGCCGCTCGCTGATGACCTCAACTTTCACGCGGCCCATATTGGAATCCAGAGCCAGCATCTGGCGGTTCTTGTCGGAAGGCGACACCACATCGCAGTCAAGCAGAATCAAATGGCCGACGCCGGCGCGGGTTATCATCTCCGCAGCATATGCACCTACGCCGCCGACTCCCACCACAGCCACGGTGCTGCGGGAAAGCCGCTCCAGAGCTTCATCGCCCATCAGAAGCGCGGTGCGCGTCTGCCACTCTGCTGCCATTATTCGCTCTTTTTAGCCTCATCCCAGAGAGCGTCCATCTCGGCCAGAGTCAGATCCTTGATGTCGCGGCCCCGTTCCTTGGCCTTCATCTCCACGTAGGTGAAGCGTTTGCGAAACTTGTTGCAGGTGGTCTCCAGGGCGGTGTCGGGATTCAGTTTGTAGAGCCGGGAAGCGTTCACAATAGAGAACAGGAAGTCGCCCAGTTCTGCCTGGGCGGCACTGCGGCCCTCTTCCGAGTCGGGCATATTGGCGAGTTCGGCCTTGAATTCGCCCAACTCTTCGGCCACCTTGTCCCATACATCCTCTTTCTTCTCCCAGTCGAAACCCACGGCGCGGGCCTTGTCCTGCATACGGTAGGCCTTGATAAGCGGCGGCAGGGTATTGGGAACTCCGCCCAGAACGGTCTTGTTGCCGTCCTTCTCTGTCTGCTTCAGCTGCTCCCAGTTTCTCACCACCTGGTCGGCATTCTTTGCCTTGGAGGAATCTTTGGCCAGCTCGCTGCCGTCCTCCTTGGGAGGATAGACATGCGGATGGCGGAATATCAGTTTGTCGCACAACTGGTTGCATACATCGGCTATATCGAACTCGCCCTGCTCGCTGCCTATCTTGGCATAGAACACTATATGCAGCAGCACATCGCCAAGCTCTTTGGAGATATTGTGCATATCGTGGTTCAGGATGGCGTCAGAGAGTTCGTAGACCTCTTCTATGGTGTTGGGACGCAGGGAATCTATGGTTTGCTTGCGGTCCCATGGGCACTTTTCGCGCAAAGTGTCCATCACATCCAGCAGACGGTTAAAAGCCGCCAGTTGATTTTCGCGGTTATTGGCCATAATTTGATTCAACTTTTGTATCTTCGTGCCACAAAAATAAACATAATCAAACAAAATAGATGAACAAGACTATCAAGTTTATCAGCGCGGACGAAGCCGTTAAAGTTGTAAAGAGCGGCGATCACGTCCACTTCAGTTCTGTGGCAAGCGCTCCCCAGGTGCTCATCCAGGCCCTCTGCCGCCGTGCAGACGCAGGTGAGATCAAGAATGTGTTTATCCACCACCTCCACACCGAGGGTCCCGCACCCTACACCGACGAGAAATACTCCGGAATCTTTTTCCATCAGGCATTCTTCGTAGGTGCCAATGTGCGCAAGGGTGTTCAGGCCGGCTATGCAGACTACATTCCGGTGCATCTGAGCGAGACTCAGAAGCTGTACCGCTGCGGCGCACTGCCTTGCGACGTGGCCATGATTCAGGTGTGCCCTCCCGACAAGCACGGTTTCGTGTCTCTGGGTACTTCGGTCGATGCCACCCTGGCAGCCATCGAGTGCGCCAAGACCGTCATCGCCGTGGTCAACAAGCACGTTCCCCGCTCCTGGGGCCAGGCCATCATCCCCTTAAGCAAGATAGATCTGTTCGTAGAGGACAACACTCCGCTGGAGCCCGCAACCTTTACCCAGCCCAACGAGATCGAGACCGCTATCGGCAAGAACTGCGCAGAGCTTATCGAAGACGGCGCCTGCCTGCAGATGGGCATCGGTGCCATCCCCAACGCAGTGCTGGCACAGCTGGGAAATCATAAGGACCTGGGTATCCACACCGAAATGTTTGCCGACGGCGTGCTGCCGCTGGTAGAGAAAGGCGTGATCACCGGTGCCAACAAAGTCACCGACCCGGGCAAGATGGTGTCCACCTTCCTCATGGGCAGCCAGGAAGTTTATGATTTCATAGACGACAACCCAATGGTGGCAATGATGGACGTGGGCTACACCAACGACCCCTACATCATCTCCAAGAACCCCAAGATGACCGCCATCAACTCTGCACTGCAGGTTGACCTTACCGGCCAGGTTTGCGCCGACAGTCTCGGCACCAAGTTCTACAGCGGTGTGGGCGGCCAGATAGACTTCACCTACGGTGCATCCCTGAGCCAGGGCGGCAAGGCCATCATCGCAATGCCTTCAGTGACCAACAAGGGCATCAGCAAAATCGCTCCCACCCTCACCCTGGGTGCCGGCGTTGTGACCACCCGCGCACACATCCACTATCTGGTGACCGAATACGGCGCCGTGGATCTCTATGGCAAGTCGCTCCAGGAGCGCGCCAAAGCCATCATCAGCGTGGCTCATCCCGACCACCGCGAAGAGCTGGACCGCGCCGCCTTCGAGCGCTTTGGCCCTCACTACTCTCTGGTGAAATAATACGATATCCGTAACGCAAAACCTCCCCGCTGCCACGAATTGCGGGGAGGTTTTTTATGGGGAAAATATGTGTTTTGACAGTCTTTATATCGAAATGCATATCCGGCTATGACTGACAAGACATTTGTTTTCTTTATTCTGCTGTTCATAACAGCGACCGCATCCCTTTCTTGCAGCGAGAGCGCAGAGCATATTTCCAAAAGGGTCTTCCCCGTTGCGGCGCAGCAAATCATAGATATGGACGCCAGGGTCGCACAAGGTATGTCACCCCGCACCTTTGAAAACGAGCTGGTGAAGGACGCCGGCATAAGGGCGTGGACCAGCGGCTTCTTTCCCGGCACAGCCTGGTATGTTTATGAATATACCAGAGACGAAAAACTGCTGGAGATTGCCCGCAGGCGCACTCTGGAGCTATCCTCGTTGCCGGAGTACAATGTCGGCCACGACATCGGCTTTATGATTGGCTGCAGTTTTGGCAATGGGTGGAGAATAACCCGAGACAGTTGCTTCCTGCCTGCAATAAAGGCCGGTGCCGAAAATCTTGCGGCAAGGTTCAACCCGCAGGTGGGCTGCACCCTGAGCTGGGGCGAGTTCAGGGAGTCGAAATTCACGGTCATTATAGACAATATGATGAATCTGGAACTTCTGACTACTGCAGCAAAGCTTTTTGGTGCAGACTCGTTGAAAGATATTGCTGTGTGCCACGCGAATACCACAATGAAAAATCATTTCAGGAATGACTACACCACCTGGCACGTGGTGGCCTATGACCCTCAGAGCGGCGATGTGGACTTCAAGTGCACCCGCCAGGGCTACAGCGACGACTCAGCCTGGGCCAGGGGGCAAGCCTGGGCGCTTTACGGCTACACAATGACGTATAGGGAGACTGGGCAGACAGCGTTTCTGACCCGGGCAGAAAACATCGCAGAGATGCTGCTGAAACGCCTGCCCAAAGACGGCGTCCCATACTGGGACTTTGACGACCCAGGCATACCAGACACATATCGCGATGCCTCCGCCGGGGCTATTATGGCCTCCGCCTTTGCAGAACTTTCGGGTCTGACTGCAGACAGCAAACTGGCCCGCAGATGCCACAGGATGGCACTGCACCAGGTACGCACCCTTGCTTCTGAAAAATACTTTGCCACAGAGGGCAACGGCAACTTTCTGCTGCGCCACAGCGTGGGCAACCTGCCCGACGGCGGCGAAGTGGATGTCCCGCTCAGCTATGCCGATTATTATTTTCTGGAAGCCCTGATTCGCCTTGGCAGATAAATTCGTCAGGCCGGATTGGGAAGCAGGAAGGCCATCTGGCGCCGCAGGTGGGTCACGGCCTTCTGGATGCGGTGGTCGATAATCTTGACGCTCACATTGGCTTCTGCGGCTATTTCTTTATAGGTCTTGCCTTCGAATCGGCTTTGCAAGAAGGCTTCGCGCACTTCTTCGGGCAGTTTACTCATTGCCTTTTCAAACATTGACATAAGCTCGTCAAACGGGCAGGACGGTGGCAGGAAATAAAAATCCATGGAGCGGCCTATGTTGTCCAGCACCTTGCCGGCAGTCTTGCTGCGGGCCAGCAGCGTGAGCGCACGGTTGCGCACTGCCTTGTATAGATATGCACGAAGCGAAGTGCTGATCTCCAGGCGGCGACGGTTTTCCCACAGATGCGCCATCAGGTCCTGCACGATGTTTTCTGCATCCTGGTCTCCGACATAGTGGGAAGCGTGCACGCACAAAGGGGCATAGTACAAGCGGAACAGGGTCTCGAATGCGTCCCTGCTGCCCTTGCGGAGCCTTTTGAGCAATAATGCTTCCCGGTCGGATGTTTCCATAAATAATCAGTCTATACAAAAATGACAATTTTCGGGGAATTTTTCCCCATTAAATGTCTAAATAATAAAACAAAAATAGGATTCGATGACTCGCGATTACGACACGATGCTTGTCCGATGGTACAACGGAGAACTATCTGCAGACGAGATAGACACCCTGGCCGCCTGGCTGCGTGAGGCCGAGGAAAACAGGCTGCACGCCCAGGAGATTTACAACATCTGCTTTGCCGCCGACACTGCCGGGGCCCCAAAGCGCTTCGACGCAGAGGCTGCCCTGAAAAAGACGCAGTCCAGGATTGCCGCAGGCTGGAACAAAAAAACACTGATGCTTGCGCGCAACGTGGCTGCAGCCCTGCTTATCCCTGTAGTATTGGCCGCCGGAATGCTCTTGCACAGGCTGTCCGGCCAGAGGGAAAGCGAACCGGCAATGGTGCAACTGCGCACCGTCACAGGTATGCTTTCTTTCATCACTCTGCCTGACGGAAGCACCGTGCAACTGAATGCAGGCAGCACACTCTCCTATCCGGGCAGCTTTGGCAAAAGCAAGCGGGAAGTAGAGCTGGACGGCGAAGCTTTCTTCGACATTGCGCACGACAAGCAACATCCGTTTATCGTGCACACCCACGAAATGGACATACAGGTCACCGGCACCCGCTTTAACGTGGATGCCTACAATCTGCCGGGACGCAAAACGCGCACCTGGCTTGAAGAAGGCGGAATCAATCTGCTATGGAGGGATGCTGCCGGCGAGAGCAAAACCGCAGCCGTAAGGCCGGGACAGTGCGCTACCCTTGCGCCGGAGACAAGGGCTGTGGAAATTGCTCCGGCTGACATCAGCGGAGCCCTGGCCTGGAAAGAAGGCGGATTTGCCTTCCGCGACACTCCTCTGGAAGAGGCCTTGCGACAGATAGGCAATCGTTTTTGTGTGAACTTCACAATCAAGAACAAGGCCCTGGCAGGCAAGCGCTATACCGGCAATCTGGGCGACGAGAGCCTACAGACTATACTCCGGGACTTTGAACTTGCCGACGGGATACACTTCAAGACTCTGGATAATAATGACGGCAGCGGCCGCAAAATAATGGAGGTCTATTGATATGAAGAATGCTGCAACCATACTCTCCGTGCTAATGTTCCTGCTGGCCGCGACCTTTCAGGCGGGGGCCCAGCAGCGCACTGTGACAATCCACGCCGACAAGCGTCCTCTGCTGGAAGTGATGGAGACTATCCAGAAAGAAACCGGCTATCACTTTTTCTACTCCAGCGGAACTCTTGACGAAAGCGCCAAGGTCAGCCTGCACGCCGATGAAGAGGATGTTCAAAAGGTACTTGACCGTCTCTTCAAGCCGCTGTCGATCAACTGCAAGATCAACGCCGGCAGCATCATACTCACCAAAGACAAGCCGCAGCAAGGGCGGCAGGAAGATCCGCGGCAGAACGCCCGGGGCTTTTCCGGTACCATCGTAGATGCTTCCGGAGCGCCGGTCATCGGCGCAGCCATAATGAACCTTAATCGCAAGAGCGAGGTGGCTGTGACCGGACTCGACGGGAAGTTCTCCCTGCCACAGAGCGAAGACGGCGAGTACGAAGTGGTCTGCCTGGGTTTCAAGACCCTACGTATCCCTGCCTCGATGGCCATTACCGGGAGTGTGTTTACCCTTCAGGACGACCTGCAGAGCCTGGAAGAAGCCGTGGTTGTGGGCTATGGCACACAGATGCGCGGCAAACTGACCACCTCCGTGAGCACTCTAAAGGGCGAAGAGGCTCTCACCACCACCCACACTTCGCTGGCACAGAGGGTGCAGGGCAAGATTCCCGGCCTGCAGATACGCCAGACAAGCGGCGCCCCCGGCTCTTATGCCTCCAGCATCAACGTACGCGGCTTCGGCACCCCGCTTGTAATAATAGACGGTACTGCAGTATCTTCTACAACAGAATTCCAAAAGCTTGACCCTGAAGATATCGAGAGCATTTCTGTGCTCAAAGACGGTTCTGCAGCCATATACGGTATGAACGCCAGCAACGGCGTGATACTGGTCACCACCAAGCGGGGTGAGGCCGGAAAGATGCGCCTGAGCTACAACGGCTCCATCACCCTGAGCCACCCGTCCGAGATGCCCACGATGATGAATGCGTACCAATATGCCAGCATTCTCAACGACCAGGCGGCCAACGGCGGCCAGCCTCTCCCCTACACGGCCGAACAGTTGGAAAACTATCGCACGGGAGCTCCCGGCTATGAGAGCGTGGACTGGTACTCGACCATGATGAAGGACTTTACTGTCAACCAGTATCACAATCTCTCGGCCAGCGGCGGAAATGACATCATCAAGTTCTACGCCTCGCTGGGCTACAACAACGAGCCGGGCATACTGAAGTTGAATACCATCAACTACGAGAAGTATTCCTTCCGCGCCAATACCTCTGCCAAAGTCAGCAGGGACATATCCGCCGAGGTGGATTTCAGCGGCATAATAGAGCACAACGACGGGCCCTCCACTCCCCTGACCAACCTGATGCGCGGCGCCATCGGCGAGGCCCCTATCCACCAGCCATACGCCAACGGAAACCCGGACTATTATGCCTATGTCTATGACGGCCAGGTCATCAACCCGCTCGCGGCCTCTGACACTGACTATTCCGGCTACGTGAAGCACCGCATCCGCAGCTACAAGGCCAAGGGCTCTCTCTTCTGGAACTGCCCCTGGGTGAAAAACCTGCAGCTGAAGGGCACGGCCGCCTATGACAACTACACCACTGTGTCAAAGAATATGGGGCTGAGCTACAACCTCTACAATTATGACAGCGAGAACGACATTTACACTCACACCTGGAATAGCGGCACATCAGAGCTGAACGAAGCCTGGATAAACAATTATGCCCTGCGCTTCCAAGCCCAGCTGAGCTGGCACGACACATTTGCCGAGCACCACCATGCCGGAGCCACGCTTGTGTGGGAACAGGGCAGCAGTTTTGACAAGAATGCCGGCCTGAGCCGAAAGTATTCGTTCTATACCATGGACATTATACAATATGGCGACACAGACGGCCAGGCGACCGGCGGCAGCGAATCCGAGACAATGTTCAAGTCCCTGCTGGGCCGCCTGACCTACGACTACAAAGGCAAGTACATGTTTGAGTTCGCCGCACGCTACGACGGGTCCTACCGTTACCATCCTTCTCACCGCTGGGCATTTTTCCCGGTGTATTCCATAGGATGGCGGGCCAGTGAAGAGGATTTCTTCAGGCAGTCAATTCCCTTTGTATCCAACTGCAAACTGCGCTTTTCCTACGGCGAACTTGGGCAGGATGCCGGCAATGCCTTCCAGTACATAGGCGGATTCTCCCTAAACGAAGGCGGCTTTGTGTTTTCCGACACCGGAAGCTGGACCTTCGGAAGCCAAGCCCCCGGCGTGACCAACCCCAACCTGACCTGGTACAAGTCACGGATGTTCAACTTTGGCCTGGACCTGGGCTTTCTGGACAACGCCCTGAGCCTGACGGCCGAGTATTACCTGCGCAACCGCCGCGGCCTGCTGGCCACCCGTACCAATACGCTTCCGAACACCTTCGGGGCGGACCTGCCTCAGGAAAACCTGGACATAGACCGCGTGCAAGGCATAGAACTCTCCACCACATTTGACAAGAAAATCAGCTCCGACTGGCGGCTGACCGCCTCTGCCAATGTCAATTTTGCCCGCTCGATGTGGGTATATCGGGAGCACGCGCCCTACACCAGCAGCTATAACCGCTACCGAAACGGCAGCGAGGGCCGCGCCACCGACATAGTCTGGATGTACCAGTATGCCGGCCAGTTCCAAAGCGAAGAAGAAATCCAGGCCTGGGCCGTCCAGGACGGGCAATACGGCAACGCCGGCGAACTTCCCGGCGACTTCAAGTATGTGGACGTGAACGAAGACGGTGTAATCAACGAATACGATATGACGCCGCAGACCACCAACGGCACGCCAAAGATTTATTACGGCGCCTCGCTGGCCTCCCGATGGAGAAACTTTGACCTTTCGCTGCACTTCCAGGGGGCCGCACTCTACACCGTGCGTTACACATACTATTACGCCCAGCCTCTCTGGGGCGATGCCAACACCCCTGCCTATTTCTTTGACCGATGGCATCTGGCAGACAACAACGACCCCGGCAGCGGCTGGGTGTCCGGAACCTGGCCGGCCATACGCGACCGAAGCAACAACGGCGGCGCGATGTACAATGTGAGCGACCGCTGGCGGCGGGACGCCTCTTTTGTGCGCCTGAAGTCGGTTGAGCTGGGCTATACCCTCTCCAAACAGCTGGTATCACGCACGGGCCTGAGCAACGCCCGTGTGAGCCTGAACGGCTACAACCTGCTCACAATATGCGACCCTTTTGTGAAAGCCTTTGACCCGGAGCGCTCAGAAGGCAGCGACAGCGCCGGCTGGGTATATCCGCTGAACCGCAGCTACACCATCAATCTGACCTTAACTTTCTGACAGATATGAAACGCTATCATATTATCATAGCCCTGCTTATCGCCTCGGCTGCCCTGACCTCCTGCAAGAACGCCTGGGACCTGGAGCCGACCGACAGGATCAGTTCTTCGAGGATACTCTCCAGCGAAGAGGGGGTCCGCTCCTGGATGGCCAACCTATACTGGCAGGCGCCCTTCGAGGAGTTCGGCTTTTCGGGCACCGCCTTCCACAAGGGCACCGCAAACACGGTCGGCTTCTACCAGGACCAGTTCACCGACAATGCCATAAACTCCCAGGGCAACAACATAGACGTTTCCCACTGGTGGGACTACGGTTTCCTTCGCGATGTGAATTATCTGCTCCAGCAGGCAGAAAATATCAGCGGCCTCGGCAACGAGCAACGCACGCAGATAGAAGCAGAAGCCCATTTTTTGCGCGCCTTCGGCTATTTTGCCCTGGCCAAGCGCTATGGCGGCGTGCCAATCATAAAGGAATTTCAGGAATATACGCCAGATGCGGAGCAACTCAAAGTACCCCGCAGCACAGAAAAAGAGACCTGGGACTTCATAATGGAAGAGTTTGACCTGGCCGCAGCCGGCCTGCCGCAGATACGCACCGGCGCCGATGAGCGCCGCGCCACAAAATATCTGGCCCTGGCAATGAAGGCGCGCGCCGCCCTGTTTGCTGCCTCGATCGCCAAATACGGAGCCAGGGACGGGTTGGAAGGCGAAGCCGTAGAACTCGCTCTGATACATATGAGTCCTTCCGATGCCAACGGCTACTACTTGCAGTGCGTCAAGGCTTGCGAAGAAGTTATCAGCAGTGGTCTCTTTGGCCTGTACAAGCCGGCTCCGGAATCGCCGCAAGACGCGCAGAAAAACCTGATTACGCTCTTCAGCGACCCTTCTGTCGCCCCTTCGGAGAATATGTTTATCTATTCTTACGGCAATGCCGAGGTTGTAGCCTGCCACAGCTATGAGTTCTGGTGCAACAGCAACCAGACACGCCTGAGCGCTCCCCACTCCGGCCGTATGAACCCTGTCCTGGATCTTGTGGACGCCTACGAATACTACGCCTATCCGGGCCGCGACGGGACCATTATAACCCGCACCGACGGCAATGTGACCGACTACGACGGTTTCAAGGCCAGCCACGATTATCTGCACTTTGACACGCCGAGCCAGATTTTCGAAGGCAAGGATGCACGGCTGTGGGCCACCTGCATACTGCCGGGGACTACATTCCGCGACAAGACCATAACAATCCAGGCGGGTTATGTGGCACGCAACGGGTCCGCCACCTACGAAGGCAGCAGCAACACCTCCATAACCGTGGGCGATAAAACCTACTACCAATATGGCGCCGCCTCCAGCGACGACTATTCGGGCTTTGACCAGAGCCAGCACTTTGTGATGACACGCACCGGCTTCAGCTACAAGAAGTTTCTCTCTACAAAGGCCCTCAAAGAGAACGAACTGGGCAAAAACACCAACTCCTACCCGATTATGCGATATGCCGAGGTGCTGCTGACCTATGCAGAGGCAGTGTTTGAAAGCGGAGAGGGCGATCCCGCCCTGGCCCGCAGCTGCCTTAACGCAACCAGGCGCAGGGCCGGACACACCACAGACATAGACCTGACCAGCGATAATATACAGCGCGAGCGCAGGGTCGAACTGGCCTTCGAAAACGACCGTTTCTGGACGCTGATAAGGCGCAGGGAATTCCAGAACGTCTTTGCCTCCGGCAGCCGAAAGGCTTTGGACCCGCTGCTTGACCTGCGGGTTGACCCGCCCAAATACATTTTTGTGCGCAAGGTCGTGCTTAAAGAAGTCCCTCACACCTGGGAGAACAAGAACTACTACCTCGCCATCCCAGGAACCGCCAGCAACGGCTGCATACAGAACCCCCAATGGTAAAAGCTATGAGACACTCTTTTGTAAATATCTTTGCGTCAGCGGCGCTTATGCTGCCGGCCGTGGCATCCTGCTCCCTGTTCCAGCTTGACACCTACCAGGAGCCCGACGCCACCCTCTATGGGACCATAATAGACGCATCAACCGGCGAAGCTCTGCCCGGCGACATCGTCAACGGAACCACCTTAAAGCTCATAGAGCACGGCTACGCAGACCCTACCCCCACATATCTTGTGGTCAAGAACGACGGTAGCTACCGCAACACCAGGCTCTACGAAGGCCTTTACACCATACAGCCCGACAAGCGCAACTTCCTGCCAGTGGATGCGCAGCAAGTCAGGATTGCCGGCCAGACACGGCTGGATTTTTATGTGACGCCTTACATCCGCTTCCGCAATGTCTCCATCACCAAAGAGGCCAACACCGTGCTGGCCACCTTCAACCTGGAGCCCACCACGCTCGATGCGGTGGCAGAGATAGCCCTGTTTGCCAGCGACCAGGCCAGCGTCGGCAGCACCGTCAACTCTGTCTCAAAAATCAAAACCATAGGCAGCGGCGTGCTCCCCACAAGGGAATTCAAGATTGGCATAGACGTGGCGGACAACAGCAGCTATTTTAAAGAGAACAAGGATTATTATTTCAGGCTGGGAGCCCGTTCTTCTTATTCCGGCGCCCTTTACAATTATGCTCCGACAGTAAAAATCAATATTGGAGAGTTCGTCGATGATATTTCCCGCCCCGGCGTCTTCTTTGACGAATGCGAATCCACCGAAGGCTGGAAGAGCCAGGGAACACTCAGTGTGGACTATTTGGACAAGACACAGGGAAACGGCTGCCTGAGCACCACTGTTCCCAAAAACGCACTGCTGTTCTTTGAACGTGCGCTGGAAACCCCCGTCGACACCAAGGTCAGCCAGGAAGACGGCGTGCTGGCCTTTGACCTGTATGTGGCCGATCTGGATGCCTTCGGCTGGGGGCTTGGCGACGCCCAGATAGAGATTTCAAGCGGCGGCAAGGCCGACGTAGGCGAGCTACACTGGACCTTCCTGGCCGATGACCTTAACCTCAGGCCCGGCTGGAACAACATCAGGCTTTCACTGGCCGGTGCCCGCAAAACAGGCGGAGCCATCAATCTCCAGGCGGTCAATTATTTCCGGCTCTATCACACGCGGCTCAACAGCGACGCTACACTAAAAATTGACAATATACGTTTCTATGAGGACTTTTAGCATAATCATTATTTCATCACTGCTGCTTATGGCTAACCAGTGCAGCAAGATCAAGATGACGCCCGACCCCGAGCCGGAGCAGGATGTTGAAACCAGCGTTATACCGCTGGCAGAAAACACCATATACACATACGCCCTATCCAACTCACTCACTCCTGGCTGTTACGATGAGTGCGTGGCGGCCTCCACCCTGCAGGGCATTCTCAACCGCCAGGGGCCAGTGATGTACCTCCACGGAGCCAACACCAACAAGACAAGCCGGTGGATAGAGATGTTTTCCAAGCCGGGAGGCTGGCTGGAAGGCAGGCAGCAGGTCAAGCTCGAGAGCTTCGGGGAGCTGTTGCGCCTGGGCAAAAACGTGCTCAAGGGAGTCATCATCTATGACCCGGACGTGCCGGCAACCATCAATGTCGCCACCACAATGGCAGGCGTCGAGGATGGCATAGTGTTCTCTCCCGAGCAGGTAGAAAAATACGCCGCCGAGTATGGCCTGGCCATCCTGCACGACTTCCGCGGCCAATTTGACGGCAGCCTCAGCGGGAGCGCCAAAAACGACGCCTACCGCTGGGCCATAGACAATTATCTGGACAAGGGGCTCTGCAGCACAACACAGTCTTTTCTTTACGAGGATTCCCGATACAACCGCCCCGTGGGCAACCTGGAATACACCTATTGCCGCGATTTTGCGGTCAAGGAGCGTGGCTTCGTATTCGACCTTTCGCCCTGGGAAGACGAAGCCCCCCGCGATGACCCGTCTCAGCCGCTGGGCACGGACAAGGCCACCTACATCCGTATTTTGGAATCTTACCTTAGGCAGACAGCCGGGCAGCACATGACCTGTCTGAACGGCTTTTTCAGCAAGAAAAAGTATTCCGAAATAAGCGGCCTGGGCGGTGCCCACGG
The DNA here is from genome assembly GCA_017428035.1 of Bacteroidales bacterium. GTDB lineage: Bacteria > Bacteroidota > Bacteroidia > Bacteroidales > UBA932 > Equibacterium. The sequence continues at coordinate 80,229 of JAFRRR010000087.1, forward strand.
CCAGGTAGCCACAGAATGGGAATCTGTCTGGCTGGCATCTCCTTACAATGTTTATATGGATACCGGGCCAGGCGAGGTTTACAATATGTCATTCCATAGCAATGCCCCTTTCAATCCCATGAAGCAGGGACGGCCGCAATTGGGTCAGCCTCAGGATGGAAAAACCTATCTGCTGTTCCAGCTGGCCGACTACGACGGGGCCGGCCCGCTGTGGGAATATATGCTCAACGGTATCTGGAACGACGACAACCGCGGCTCCATCCCAGTTGTCTGGGGCATAAACCCCAACCTGATAGACAAACTGCCCGACATAATGCAGTACATCTGGTCTACCAAGACCGACGCCGACTGGTTCGGCGCCGATGCCAGCTGCGCCGGCTATATAAACCCCAACCGCATCCAATCGCAATACCTGCCGCTCTTTGTGGAGCATAACAAGAAGTACTACGATATGTGCGACATAAGCATCTCCCCAATGGTGCTGGACCAGAGCCAGCCCTCCGAGGCCGTGAAAAACGCCTTTATGGAGTTCTCGCCGGACGGTATGGCAACTATTGTGATGAATTATCACGGAGGCGGCACAGGGCTGGCCAATCATGTATGGAACAATACTATGCCTGTCTTTAACCTCAACAATTCCGTATGCGGCATGGGCAACCAGCCCGAAGAACTGGCCGCAGGCATATCCAAGGTTATTCCAAAAAGTTCCGGCACGACCCCGCGATACTATATGTTCCGCGTGATCTGGGTCGGCCCCGGCAAAATCATCAACGCAGTGAACCAGCTCCGTACCCTTCGTCCCGACCTGGACATCGAGGTGCTGGACCCTTATAATTTCTTCCATTACTTCAAGACAACCTACAATCAACACTGAAAATGAAAATCAAATCCATGTTGCCCGCATTTCTTTGTGCGCTGCTTTTTGCGGTGGCTGTCACAGGCTGCAAACAGCCTGACGGCCCCACCCCTGACACCCCAACTATCAATGAGAAATCGCTCACCGAGTGGGCTACGACCTTGAATTCCGACCTAGCCTCCCTCCGAATGGTCATTGCCGCTATCGCAGACGGCTCTTATGTGACTACCATTACCTCAGACACAAAAGGCTGGACCGTGGAATTATCGGACGGCAAGACCCCTTACTTCTCGAAGGGCTCTGCAAGCCTCGATGTAAACACCCCCGCGATTTCCGTAAAGGAAAACGGAGGAGAATGGTACTGGACCGTGGAAGGCTTCACCGTAAACAACGCCAAGGTGACCGACTCCGCACTTAAGCTGCGCTGGGGGAATGACTCCTGGGAAGTATCCACCGACGGCGGCAGTTCCTGGACTGCTGTGGCGGACGCAAGCGGCAGCGGCAGCGCTATTGTTTCCAACATCCTCAGGGACAATTATCTGGCCACCATCACCCTGCAGGACGGCATGGCAATCCTGCTTAGTGGCATAGATGAGCTGGGCATCAGCTTCACCGCCGGCAACCTTGTCCTCGCCCCAGGCCAGAGTACAGAGGTAGCTTACAGCCTGACCGGTGCAACATCCGTCACAAAAGTGACTACACAGGCAGAAAAGGGCAGCGCAGAAGTTATCTCCACAAGCGAATCTTCCGGCAAGGTCAAGGTGACCGCCCCCGACCCGGCGGAAGACTTCAGGGTGACTGTTACCGCAAAGGACGGTGACCGCGCCGCTGCAGCCAGCTTAGATTTCGAAGGCGGTGTAATTACCATAGCGGATGCGACATACACTGTAGGTGCAGAAGCCACGACCGTGGATATTCCCCTCTCCACAAACTATGATTATACCGTCGTCTCCGGCGAAGATGCCCCCTGGATCAGCTATATGTCCACCAAGGCCGTACGCAGCGAGACCGTCACGCTTTCTATTGCAGAGAACGAAGCCTCACAGCCGCGCACTGGCATGGTCCGCTTTCTTGCCGGCGACATCGAAGTTGCCAATATCGCCATCGTACAAGATGCTGCCCGCCCCGATTATCCCATCTATTTCGTGAAGGAAACTGCATCAGGCACGGGGGATGGCTCTTCCTGGGAGGACGCCATGGACGCAGAAGCCGTCCGCGCCCTTCTGGACTGCAGCGGTGCCGCGGATGAGTCTGCCAAGGCCGGTCTTGGCCAGAAACTGGACAAAGCCCACTTCTATTTCGCTGCAGGCGAATATATCCTGAACTCCACCGCCAGCCCCATCATGATGGACTTCACCTCTTACAATGAGGGTGACGCCACCAAATACTGCAACATTACCCTTCTGGGCGGCTTCAGCAATTCACTTACAGGCATAGATGTCGCCGACCGCAACATTGACGCCTACGCCACCACAATCACGGCAGGGGCTGCCACCGCAGGCCTTATGGAACTCCGCGACGCGGCCCATGTGACATTCGACGGATTCAATTTCAAGAGCATCAAGGGCGGACGTGTATTCTTCATCAACAACGGGGAGAGCGGACGCGCTATGCTCGATCTGGATGACTGCTACTTGGAAGACTGCGGCGACGGCGGCAAAAGCGCAAATATGGAAAACACCTGCGTATATCTCAAGCAGGGCATCGCGCGCCTGAACCACGTGATCTTCAACCGCTGCTACGGCGGCGGCCGCGGCCCGATATTCGGTGCCAACACCACCAAAGGCTACATTTTCATGAACCGCTGCGCCATATTCTCCACCCAGGGTGTGAGCACATGGGGCGCATCAGTCTCATCGGCGACTTTCACTCTGGTAAACAACTCCACCATCGCCCACCAGTCCAAGTGCAACAACGCATCTTTCGGCGGCAAGAACTTTGTGTTCTGCAATTCCACTCTGGTTGATATGACCCCCGCATTCGAAGGCCTGCTTCGCGTGGCCGGAGGCGGATACAGCTATGTAATCAACAGCATTGTGGAGAACCAGAACACTACCGTGTCGTCCAGCCAGGCCTCGAACACCTACCGTATATGCGAAAACAGCACTATGGAATCCGGCGGATACAACATCTCCAACAGTGTCGCATCGGAAAAGAGCGGAGGAAAGTTTCTGGAGAATGACACCGACCACTACGATATAGCATACGCCACGCTTGGGCTGCACTTCGACGCTGAAAAGTTCATCATGGATCCTACCGCCACTGAAGCCCTGCCTTCGGCCAGGATATCAGAGGCGACCTTGAAGGACCGCATCTCCAACTGCCTACCTTCCGACAGTGCCTATGCTTCCGAGCAGGGCATATGCAAGGATTTCGTCTCCTGGGTTGAGTCCAAAGGCGGATTTGCGATAGATCAGACGGGCAAGGAGCGCAACGCATCCGCGATGTGCCCGGGCGCATACGAGAAATAGATACTTTAGCGCCTCTCCGCATTTTGCGTAGAATAAGTTTGCGTAGGAACAGGGGTTCTATGTTCTCCCTGGCCCGGAGCAAAGCTTATTCGAAGCAGCGGAGAGGTTTTGTGTATCAGTTCAAATTTAAGCAGACACTATACGTCCAGCAGGTGCTCGTAGCCGGGGCGGTACTGATAGTGCATCAGCTTAGTGGCTTCTTCATCGTGCATAAACTTTTGCACGATGGGGTTCCATTGTACGGGACGGTTCAGCTCCATAGCGATATTGCCCAGGTTGCAGACAGTGCACGAAGAGTGACCCACCTCTATGGGGACATTGGGGTCGATGCGGCTCAGCACCGAATTGATGAAATTGCGGTGATGACCTCCGCGGGCCTCGTAGGGGATGTCCTCCTCGCCCAGAGACTCCTTCATATTGAATTTGGGGTCGGAAGCCTCATAACTGCCGCGGGAGACCTTGATCCAGCCATCTTCGCCATAAATCATAACGCCTTGGCTGTGACGCTCGTTGTACGGCTCTTCTGACACAATCACGCCGTTGTCGTATTTGTAAGTGAGGTGGTCATAGTAGCTGTATCCGGGAGGGATTACCTCAACGGGACCGCTGCCGTCTTTGCCCAGCATCCACTGTGCAATGTCAAACATATGTGCACCCCAGTCGGTCATAAGGCCGCCGCCACTGGGTTTGTACCAGCGCCAGGCGCCCCAGAGCTGCTCGTCCTGCTCTGGAGTGATCACGGGATCAAGGTCAGAATGATAATAAACCGACTCCGGCAGAGGGCCGAGCCACTTGTCCCAGTTCAGGCCTGCGGGAACCTCCATATGCGGCAGCTTGCAGGGCATAGGCGCACCGGTCACGGTGTTGACATCGTTGCGGCCGACATACACTTTCACTTTCTGAATCTTGCCCAGCATACCCTCGCGGGCCATATTTGCCGCAGTGATGAATTCCATACTGGAACGCTGCTGGCTTCCCACCTGGAGTATCCTGCAGTGTTTGCGCACGGCTTTCTGCAACTGCTGGCCCTCATAAATGGTGAGAGTGGCCGGCTTCTCGAGATATACATCCTTGCCAGCCTTGCAGGCTGCAATGGCAATAATGGCGTGCTGATGGTCAGGCACCGCAATTACCACGGCATCGATATCGGGCCGCGAGAGCAGGTCCTGATAGTCTTCATAAACATCTACCTTGGCCTTTGCGCCATATTTCTCCTTTACCCGGCGGACAAAGCGGTCGCGCTTGACGTCATAGACATCACATCCGGCAAGTACCCGGACATCGTCCATATTAATAAAGCTGCTCAGCAGATACATTCCCTGCTGCCCCAGGCCTATGAAGCCCATCTGCACCTTGGCATTCTTGGATGTTTTCTTGCTTTTGGCCGGCTCTGCGCCGTATGCGCCCAATGGCAGTGCTGCAGCTGCTGCACCTAGCGCCGAAAAACGGATAAAGTCTCTTCTTTGCATAACAGATATGATATTAGGTTTTGTGCAGTTAAGACACGGCTTCGCGGTAGAACGTTTCCCGCTGCTCCTGCGAAATAAGGTAGCGGAGCATACGGTAACTCTCCTGGAGACCGTCGTCAAGATTGCATACGAACAAATCGTTGACGTCGGCCAGATAAAGCCGGTTATATTTTATTGACTGATATTTCTGAAGGCCGATGGTGTAGTGCATAATCTTTATGGCGTCGCGCTCTTCCAGATCATCTTTGCTGAAGACATACAGCCCAAGTTTGTTCCACTGGCCGTAAAAACCGCTCCCCGCCTTGTCTACCTTGCTCTGGATGATGCGCTTCATAGGCAGCGCCATCTTCCAGTAAAGCAGCTCCTTGGCACCGATAAAACGCCCTGCGCCCAGCCCGAACGAATATCCGTACTGCAGAATCTGGTCTATTTCAAGGTCGCTGCGGCCCTGCGTGATGCCGGCCATATCTTTGAGCAGTTCCTGCTCTGCGGCGCGGCTCTCTTCCATAGCCCGGGTAACCTCGATGCCGATGCTTTTGCCATCCTCGCTCTGCAGATCGGGACGGTCCAGATTCACGAGGCAGTCAAACTCGTGCCCCAGCAGAGTAGCCAGGGAAATCTGAGCATACCGCTCAAAAAAGCAGGTATCGTATTTGCGCGTGAACATTTCAACTGCAAGTTAGCAATTCATTCGCAATCTCCACGCCTGCGGGAAGAGATTATTGGCGCGATTGCCCAGGTTTTTTACGAAACCGAGAGGCAGGCCCTCGCAGGTGACGGTAAGGAAGCCCTTGGGGGCGTCGGGCAGCTGCAGAGCCTCGCAGCGCAGATACTGCAGCGCCTGATCTTTGGCAAGTTCCACCTGCTGGAAGGCATCCTGGCGGAAAGCCTGGCTAAGCGCAAGGTCGGCCTGGGGAATCAGGTCGCGGCCTTTGACAGTGGCCACCGCCACGCCGCTGCGCAGCACTTTCAAACGCTCTTCGAACAGACGGATATCTTGCACGAGTGCTTGAGGATAGGCCTTAATCAGAGTTCCGGCAGAAGTCTCTACACTGAAGCTGTCGAAGCCATCCATAAGCCAGTTGCAAGGCGCTTTGCGCAGAGGCTTGGCGGGTTTGAATGATGCGGGCTTCGCAGATGACGTTTTGCGCAGCACCGCCACGTACTGCCCTTCGCCGCGGGTTATCCCTGGCGCAAATTGCAAACCACAGCGGGTTGCTATAAACTCGCAAGACTCCGCTTCGCTACAAACAAGCTTCGCTACGGGCCAGTCGGCTCGCCGCGCCTGTTCCCTTCGCGAACTTGTTTTACGCGATGGCGCTTCGTCCTGTTGCGAAAATGCGGAGAGCAATTCCGCGCAGGGAACAGGGGTTCTATGTTCTCCCTGGCCCGGAGCGGACATTGCTCGTAGCAAAGCAACAGGCTCTGCCCCTAATTCAGAACAAATCCATTCAACGTTATCGTCGTTCTCACTTGAATTGAAGGTGCCAGTAGAGTAGATGAGCCAGCCGCCTTCGCGCAGCGAGGGCCACACGTCGGCCACTATGCGGCGCTGCCTTGCAGCACACAAATCCACATTTTCCGGTGACCATTCTGCAACGGCGCCGAGGTCCTTGCGGAACATTCCCTCGCCAGAGCAGGGTACATCTGTCAGAATTATATCAAAGCTTGCAGCAAGCCGCGCAAAATCCTTAGGATCATTATTTGTAACAACCGTGTTAGGGCACCCCCATTTGACCATATTCTCTGCCAGGACAGAGGCTCTGGAGCCGATAACCTCGTTGGAAACCAGCAAATCGGAAGGCCTGAGAGCCGACGCCACGGCGGTGGATTTCCCGCCCGGCGCAGCACATAAATCCAGCACTTTGAGTGATGCTTCAGATTGCCGGATCAGAACTTCTGCCAGACTCCCGACAAACATCGCCGACGGGTCCTGCACATAATATGCGCCGGCGTGAATCAGCGGATCCAGGGAGAACACCGGACGCTCATTCAAATAGAAAGCATCTGCACACCAGGGAACATCCTCCCCTGCCGCAGCGAATCTGCGGCGCAGATCATCGGCAGAAATTTTAAAAGGATTGGCACGGACAGCGGTGACGCTTTCGCCGGCACGTATCGCTTCTACAACAGCGTCCGCCTTGTCGCCAAGGGCGGCACGGGTGCTCTCTACAAACGCCTGTGGAAGATTTACCGCCACTAAACGAAAGATTCGGGATTCAGGTCCACCGGACGGCCGCTGGCAGCAGCGGCGACAGTGTCGGTGAGTTTGTCCACAAGGCCCTGCAGCTTGCTGCCAAGCATCATCTTGAGCATAAAGCCCAGCTGCGCGTTAAGCTCAATGTGGAAATTGGTCTTACAGTCCGCCTCAGGGTGCGAGGGGTCGTCTACCGTATCGAAAAACGCCTTGATGTTGAAATCGATGGGCGTGCCTTCTGCCTGAGTGAAGGAGACGCTGGAAAAAGGGACCCGCTCGGCCACTTTCATACCGAAATTCATTCCCTGGAAAGAGGCGGAAATGGTGTCGGCGGTGGCGGTGACCATACTCTTCTTGTCCTCGGGCAGATTTGCCACAAGGGCGCTGAGGTCGCCCAGAGCGCTGTAAAGCACCGCAGGCTGACGGTCTATCAGCACGGTCTTGCCCGTTATGTTGGTGTCGGCCATATTATTTCTGGCAGTTTTCCTTGCCCCACTCTTCGGGACGGTATCTCCACTCGCGAAGCACTTCCAGGCAATCTTCTGAGATGAGCTTTTTCTCTACCGCTGTCTCGATAAGGGTATCGTAGTTAGAGAGGGTGTAGAGTTCAAGGCCGGAGTGGATTTCGAACTCGCGGCGGGCGGAGGTGAAATTGTATGAGAAAATTGCCACCATACCGTCTACAATGCCGCCGGCTGCACTAACCGCATCGGCGCTGGCCAGGGAACTCTTGCCGGTGGAAATAAGGTCTTCCACCACTATGACCCTGTCGCCACGGTTGAATACGCCCTCTATCTGATTGTGCATACCGTGGTCCTTGGGGGCAGGCCGGATATAGATGAACGGCTTGCCCAGACGGTCGGCCACAAGGGCACCCATAGCGATGGCTCCTGTGGCAACGCCGGCAATCACGTCCACGTTCTTGAAATGATCTTCAATGGTCTGCACGATAAAGTCGCAGACCTTGCTTCTGATTTCGGGATAGGAGAGAATCTTGCGGTTGTCGCAGTAGATGGGGGCCTTCAATCCTGAAGCCCAGGTAAAAGGCTCTTCGGGCCTGAGCTGCACCGCGCCTATCTCCAGCAAGTATTCAGCAACTTGCTTTTCATAACTTGTCATAACTTTCTTTCTTAAAATCTCTCAAATTTAGTGATTTTAGTTAAATTTGTATACTTATGTACAAAGTATATTTTGCAGACAGGAGCATCGCCGTGGTGCCGTTGCAGTGGCAGGAAGACCCCTGTAGCGAGGATGTGTATTACAAAGTCCAGCCGGGCGACGACCTTTCGCAGCTGCCCTACTGGTTTGAAAAGGCAGATGACATAACCTCCCTGGTTGTGGAGGCGGACGATCCGGCAGAGGCTTTTGCGCAGATGATTTCTGCCTTGAAGGTAGAGGTGGCCGCCGGCGGCCTTGTGCGCAATTCGCGCGGCAGGGCGCTGCTTTTCTGGCGCCGCGGGGCGTGGGATATGCCCAAGGGCCATCAGGAGAAGGGCGAAAGCCTGGAGCAGTGCGCCATCCGCGAGACCGAAGAGGAGACCGGTCTGAAAAACCTCTCACTCGGCAGCCCTATTTGCACCACGTATCACACCTACCACAACAAGGGCAACTTTGTGCTTAAGGAGTCCCACTGGTACAGGATGACCGTCCCCGCCGGGGAAAAAGTCACGGTCCAGACAGAAGAGGATATAGTGAAGGCGCGCTGGTGCGGGCCGTGGAGCCTGAAGCGGCTCCTGAAGAAGGCCTACCCTTCTATACGCGACGTTTTTGCAGCAGAACAATAATTATCACATCATATGAAAGAGATTGTTAAACACTTTGCCATAAAGGGCAACATAATTGACATCAAACCGCTGGGCAACGGCCTGATAAACGACACCCTGCTGGTGAAAACCGACGGAGACGACAACTACGTGCTCCAGAAAATCAACAACGCCATTTTCAAGGATGTGGACCTGCTGCAGCACAACATTGACTGCGCCACCGCTCACATCCGCCGCAAACTGGCCGGCGACCCCGACATCGACCGCAAGGTGCTCACCTTCCTCCCCTGCAAGGAGACTGGCAAGACCTACTGGTTTGACGGCCAGGCCTACTGGCGCGTGTCCATCTTCATCAAGGATGCATACACCTACGAGACTGTAGACCCCAAATATTCCTACTTTGCAGGCAAGGCGTTCGGCAATTTTGAGGCTATGCTGGCCGACATCCCCGACACTTTGGGCGAGACCATTCCCGACTTCCACAATATGGAGCTGCGCGCCCGCCAGCTGCACGAGGCCGTGGAGGCCGACGCCGCCGGCCGTATGGCAGAGCCTGAGGTAAAGGAAATCCTGGCCAAGATGCTCCCCTTCGAAGAGGAGATGTGCAAGGCAGAGCGGATGTACCGCGAGGGCATCCTGCCCAAACGCATCTGCCACTGCGACACCAAGGTTAACAATATGATGTTTGACGCCGACGGCAACATCCTGTGCGTGATTGACCTGGACACTCTGATGCCCAGCTTCGTATTCTCCGACTTCGGCGATTTTCTGCGCACCGCAGCCAACACCGTGGCCGAGGACGACCCCGCCTGGGAAAAGGTCGATTTCAAGATGGACATCTTCGAAGCTTTCGCCAAGGGCTATCTGGAGGGCGCAACCTTCCTGACCCCGGTGGAAAAGGAGAACCTCCCCTTCGCAGCCTGCCTGTTCCCTTATATGCAGGCGGTGCGCTTCTTCACCGACTACATCAACGGCGATACTTACTACAAAATCAAGTATGCCGACCACAATCTGGTGCGCACCCGCAACCAGTGGGCATTATTTGAGGCTGCACGCGCAAAAGTGCCCCAGATGAAAGCGTTCATAGACAAATAATTTATACATTTGCAAGATAAACCTACAAGCTATACTTAAACCATTCATTCTTATATGATCTACACCAAAGAAGTGCAGCAGATGTGCTGCGTTGCTAAAGGCGCCAACCACGCCAACGCACCTATCCCCGAAGAGGGCAAATGGGTGCACGTAAAGGAGATTAAAGACGTTTCCGGCCTCACCCACGGTATCGGCTGGTGCGCACCCCAGCAGGGTTGCTGCAAGCTGACCCTCAATGTAAAGGACGGTATCATAGAGGAGGCCCTGGTAGAGACTCTCGGCTGCTCCGGTATGACCCACTCCGCCGCTATGGCATCTGAGATCCTCCCCGGCAAGACTTTGCTGGAGGCCCTGAACACCGACCTCGTGTGCGATGCAATCAACACCGCAATGCGCGAGCTCTTCCTTCAGATTGTCTATGGCCGCACCCAGTCCGCTTTCAGCGAGGGCGGTCTTGCAATCGGCGGTTCCCTCGAGGACCTCGGCAAAAACCTCCGCAGCCAGGTCGGCACAATGTACGGCACCAAGGCAAAAGGTTCCCGCTATCTGGAGATGACCGAGGGCTATTGCACCCGTATGGCGCTCGACTCCAACAACGAAGTTATCGGCTATGAGTTTGTCAACCTCGGCAAACTGATGGACGCCCTCAAGGCAGGCGCATCCGGCCCCGAAGCCATAGAGAAGGCTAAAGGCACCTACGGCCGTTTCAATGAGGCAGTGAAATATATCGACCCCCGTAAAGAGTAAGGAATTATGGCACTTTTCGAAAGCTACGAGCGTCGTATTGATAAGATCAATGCAGCTCTCAACAAATACGGCATCAAGGACATCGACGAGGCTAAGGCCATCTGCGATGCGAAGGGCATCGACCCCTACAAGATGTGTGAAGACACTCAGAAAATATGCTTCGAGAATGCGAAATGGGCATACGTCGTTGGCGCAGCCATCGCTTTCAAGAAGGGCGTGAAGACAGCCGCAGAGGCAGCCGAGGCAATCGGCGAAGGCCTCCAGGCATTCTGCATCCCCGGCAGTGTGGCAGACGACCGCAAGGTGGGTCTGGGCCACGGCAATCTGGCAGCACGCCTGCTTAGCGAAGAGACCGAATGCTTCGCTTTCCTGGCCGGCCACGAGTCCTACGCTGCAGCAGAAGGCGCAATCAAGATTGCCGAAATGGCAAACAAGGTGCGCCAGAAACCCCTGCGCGTGATTCTGGACGGCCTTGGCAAGGACGCAGCCAAGATCATCTCCCGCATCAACGGTTTCACCTATGTACAGACTCAGTTTGACTATGGCACAGGCGAGCTCAATATTGTGAACGAGACCCGTTACAGCGACGGTGTCCGCGGCGGCGTGCGCTGCTATGGCGCAGACGACGTTCGCGAGGGCGTGGCTATCCTCTGGAAAGAGAACGTGGACATCTCCATCACCGGTAACTCCACCAACCCTACCCGCTTCCAGCACCCCGTTGCAGGCACCTACAAGAAAGAGCGCGTGCTTGCCGGCAAGAAGTACTTCTCCGTGGCATCCGGCGGCGGTACAGGCCGTACCCTTCACCCGGACAATATGGCTGCAGGCCCCGCTTCCTACGGTATGACCGACACCCTGGGCCGTATGCACAGCGACGCCCAGTTTGCAGGCTCCTCTTCCGTTCCCGCACACGTAGAGATGATGGGCTTCCTGGGTATGGGCAACAACCCTATGGTTGGCGCCACCGTTGCAGTAGCCGTAGCAGTCGCTCAGGCGCTGTAAGTATTACTCCCTATCACACAAACAGGGACGACCCAAAACGGATCGTCCCTGTTTGTATTTACGAAACACCTGCGGGCAGAAAATAGCCGGATGCCTGAAAGGGCTTGCGACCGGCGTTAAGGAGGGAGGGGACCGACCGACTGTCAGGGAGCAAACCTTTCAGGCGGAGGCTTCTGCCCGGAGTAAGCCTAGTCGCGAAGGTCTGTTACGATTACATCATCGGGGAGAGTGGTCTCGTCTATCTTAAAGAACGGAGCCTCGTAGCGGGCGCCGGGGTTCTTGATGTTGCTGACCTTGACCTTGAACGTGATATCATCTGCCACATAAGTCGCATTGACATTGCCCTGCTGATCCTTCTTGACATCGGTCGCCTTCATAAACGGCAGCGCCTCGTCCTGGTCAATCACAAGCTCTTCTGATGTGTTGTTGTACATCCACATAGAAGTGCCGTCGCAGCAAATCAGCATATCGCCGCACTCGATGCGATAGCAGTCGCCCTGCAGGTATGCCTTGCCCTCTTCGTTGGTAATCACAACGCCTTCGGCATCCATCCCCTTGAGGGTGAAATCCATAGACACCGTCCCTTGCTTTTTGAGTTCGCCCCAGAGGGTAACGGCCTCGTTCTGGGCAAATGCGCTGACAGCAAATAGGCACGCGAAAAGTATAGCAACAGTCTTTTTCATAATTGTAAGCTTTTACGTAGCAATAATGGCAAAATGAGTGCCAAAGGCTACTGATGGTCAAGAGATTCCAGAATGCGGTCCAGAGTATCGAAGTCAGAAACCAGCACGTCGCGGCTCTTGCTGCCGTTTGCGGGGCCCACGATGCCTGCTGCCTCCAGCTGGTCCACCAGACGTCCCGCACGGTTGTAACCCAGATTCAGCTTGCGCTGAAGCATAGACGTGGAACCCTGCTGGGTCTGCACCAGAATCTTGGCCGCCTCTTCGAACAGGGCGTCGCGCTTGGTCAGGTTCACGCTGCCGGCAGCCGACTCCTCGCTCTCGTCGTGATATTCAGGCAGCCAGAAAGGATGGCTGTAGCCGCGCTGGTTGCCTATGAACTTGGTGATGCGCTCAATCTCGGCGGTTTCGATAAGGGCGCACTGTACACGCACCATATCGCTGCCGGGATAGAGCACCAGCATATCGCCGCGGCCAATCAGCCTCTGGGCGCCGGAAGAATCTATAATGGTCTTGCTGTCCACACCCGAATTGACCTTGAAGGCGATGCGGGAGTTGAAGTTGGCCTTGATGGTACCGGTAATGACGTCGGTGGTAGGGCGCTGGGTGGCAATCACCAGGTGGATACCCACGGCACGGGCCTTTTGCGCCAGACGGGCAATAGGCTCTTCTATCTCGCGGCCAGCGGTCATCAGCAGGTCGGCAAACTCGTCTATAACCACCACTATATAAGGCAGATACTTGTGCCCCTTGAGCGGGTTGAGCTTGCGGTTCAGGAACTTCTCGTTGTATTCGGTGATCTTGCGCACACCGCCGTCACGCAGCAGGTCGTAGCGCTCGTCCATCTCGGTGCAGAGAGAGCGGAGAGTGTGCACCACCTTGGTGGTGTCGGTGATGATGACTTCGTCTGCATCGGGCAGAACCGCCAGGTAATGCTTTTCCAAGGCGGCGTAGAAATCCAACTCCACTTTCTTGGGGTCCACCATCACGAACTTCATCTCCGAAGGATGCTTTGCATAGAGCAGCGAAGCTATGATGGCATTCAGGCCCACAGACTTACCCATACCGGTGGCACCGGCCACCAGAAGGTGCGGCATCTTGGCCAGATCCAGGAAGAAGGGTTCGTTGGTAACGGTGATGCCAAGCGCCACAGGAAGCTCCATCTTGGCGCTCTTCTCGCGGTACTGAGGCGAATTGAGAATCATTTTCAGGGGCACCACGCTGGGCTTTTCGTTGGCCACCTCGATACCGATGGCATCTTCCAGCACCAGCACGCGGACACCCTTGGCCGCCAGGGACATAGCGATATCCTCTTCCAGCTTCTTGACCTGGGCGATGCGGGTGCCCTCCGCCAGCCTTATCTTATAGAGTGTGACGGTGGGGCCTTTCTTGGCCGAGATGCTGTCCACGCGGATCTTGTAGGTGCCAAGAGTGTGGACAATGCGGTTTTTGTTGCGCTCCATCTCGTCCAGGGAAATCTCGTACCACTTGTCCCTGTAGTCGTCCAGAAGCGAAACTGACGGGAATTCGTATTTGGAGAGGTCCAGACGCGGATTGTACAGGTGGTCCATATCGTCTTCGGCGATATTCTCTTCGGGATTGAAGCCGCCCTGCTCTACCGTGATTTTAACGTCGCTGGCAATGCCTGCGACGGGTTTTTCTTCCACGCCGAGATCGATGACCTCTTCAGGCTCTTCAGGCACGGCCGGCTCGTATGCCGGAACGGTATCCTCTACAGATATGGAGACTGACGGCTCGTCTTCGGGCTCGCCAAGCACAAAAGTATCTTCGAAACGGCTGTCCTCTTCCACGGCCTCCTCTTTGGGCTTGCGGTGGAAGGTGCGGTAAATGAGATTGTCTATTGCAAGGGCCACCTTGCGGGAGCAGAGCACCAGCCATAGGATTAGCAGCAGGCCGATTATGAGCCCTGCGCCCAGCCTGCCGACAATGGAACCCAGCCACTTGTTGGCAAAATAGCCGTAAGAACCGCCGGCGCCTGTAGAAAGCACGAACTTATCCCAGAATCCGGAGACATAGGCGGCTGCCAGCGAAATCACTATGCACCCCATAAGGCACAGCAGGAAAGTGCGGAGCAGCTTGACCTTGCGGATGCGGAAGCAGGCCACGGTGAGCGCCACCAGAAATACCGGAATGCAGTATGCACCAAGGCCGAAAAGCTTGCCCACCAGGAAGTCGGATATCAGATAGCCCATCTTGCCGCAGATATTCTGCGTCTGGACCGTCTCGCGCCACATCTGCGGGTCGGTCTTGAGGCTGTAGTCTGCCTTCCAGGAAAAAGCGTATGAAATGAGCGAAGCAGTGACTATGACTGTCACCGCAACGCACAGCAGGCCCAGGAGGACCCGGATGGCCACCTTGGTCTCAGGGCTCAATAGCGGCCCTCTGGCTTTTTTCTTTTTCTTCTTTTTAGTGGCCATTATTCGAGCGGCGTTTTTTATTCTTCTTCTTGCCGAACGGCTGGCCCTGACGTGCATCCAGGGCACGCGGACGGTTGAACTCGCCGTGAACGGCGCCCAACTCTATTCCCTCCGGAATCTCCAGCTTGCCGGCCGCAAGGCGTGCCATATCGTTGAGTATGGTCTCGTCTGCAACGGTGTCTTTGTTCCAGATGAGATACTGCTGACGCATATAGCGCGCCAGGTTTCGGATCATCTCGGTCTTTACGGTCTCATCTTCTATTCCGGCCACCAGGTCAATCATATTCTCTATGTTGCGGCCGTAGCAGGTGGCCTTGATGGGAGTCTTGTCCACCGGGATGGGGTCGGGCTTGGCAGCCTTCTGCGCCGGGGAGGGCATCTCGTAGGGTGCGTCTATATCCAGATCGTAGCCGGCAATGGCATATACGTGGTCCCAGAGCTTGCGCTTGTAGTCGGGATAATCTTTGAGCGAAGGATTCAGCAACGCCATCACGTTTACCACAGCCTGAATCTGCTCCGAGCGCTTTTGCTTGTCCTCTATGCCCTTGACGCGCTCTATCATCTTCTGCACGTGCCTCCCGTATTCGGGAAGTATCAGTTTCTCTCTATATGTGTTGTAGTCCATACGGTCTTTTCTCTCTCAAAAATAGGCTTGTTAACTTTACAAAGATAACCTACTTTTGTAGAAGAAAAAATAATTTAAATGAGGAATATTTGGATTACAGGAGCCGGCGGACAGCTGGGAACAGAACTGCAAATCAAGCTGAAAAGGCGCAAGGGCGTGTATGCCACCGACCTTGAGGTGGACATCTGCAACAGCGAGGCCGTGAGCCGCTTTATGGCGGACAACCGCATCGGCATCGTGATCAACTGCGCCGCCTACACCAACGTAGAGGCGGCAGAAGACAATCCCGACCTCTGCCGCAAGGTGAATGTCCTTGGGGCCAAAAACCTTGCCCAGGCGGCCCTGGAAGCCGATGCCGCACTGATCCAGATTTCCACAGACTATGTGTTTGACGGGCTCAAGACCACCCCTTACACAGAGCAGGACTCCCCCGCCCCCCTGAGCGTATACGGCGCCAGCAAAAAAGAGGCTGAAGATGCCATCCGCGATATCGGCTGCCGCGGGGTCATTATCCGCACGGCCTGGCTATACTCCCCGTTCGGCAAAAACTTTATGAAGACGATGGCTTCTCTGGGCGCAACCCGAGAAGAAGTCAGGGTTGTCTGCGACCAGATTGGCAGCCCCACCGCCGCAGACTCTCTATCCGACGCCATTCTCAGGATATGCCGCAGCATTGGCGACCGCCGCGGAGAGATTTTCCACTTCAGCGGCGAAGGGCCGTGCAGCTGGAGCGACTTTGCCGCGGCGATTATGCACTGCGCCGGCAACCGCTGCCGCGTGGTGGATATAAAATCGGACGAGTATCCGCAAAAAGCCACCCGTCCGAAATATTCTTACCTTTCCAAGGCCCTTATAAAGCAAGAGTTCGGCATTGAAGCCGAACCCTGGCAATCCGCCCTTGAGCGGAATATGAGGCGCTACAAGAGGATGTTATAGAGTCCTCTTGATCTCTACTATGGTGTAGGCTTCTATAATGTCGCCCACCTTGATATCGTTGTAGTTCTCTATGTTCATACCGCAGTCGAATCCGGCGGCAACCTCCTTGACATCGTCTTTGAAACGCTTCAGGGAGCCGAGCACGCCAGAATAAACCACAATGCCGTCGCGGATCACGCGCACCTTGGCGGTGCGGGTCAGCTTGCCCTCCTTGACCATACAGCCGGCGATGGTGCCGACCTTGGAAATCTTGAAGGTCTCGCGAACCTCGGCGGTGGCGGTGACTTCTTCTTTCTCTTCGGGAGCAAGCATACCTTCGATACCGTCCTTGACCTCGTTGATGGCGTCGTAGATGACTGAGTAGAGACGGATCTCGATGCCCTCTTTCTCTGCCTGGCGGCGGGCATCAACAGAAGGACGCACCTGGAAACCGATGATGATGGCGTTGGAAGCCGCAGCCAGCAATACATCGCTCTCGGAGATGGCACCCACGGCCTTGTGGATGACGTTGACCTTGACCTCCTCTGTGGAGAGTTTGATGAGGGAGTCGGACAGCGCCTCTATGGAACCGTCCACGTCGGCCTTGACAATAATATTGAGTTCCTTGAAGTTGCCAATGGCGATGCGGCGGCCAATCTCCTCGAGGGTGACGTGCTGCTGAGCACGGATGCCCTGCATACGGAGCAGCTGCTCGCGCTTGTTGGCGATGTCCTTGGCCTCTTTTTCGTCTTCCAGAACGTTGATGGTGTCACCCGCGGTAGGAGCGCCGTTGAGACCCAGCACAGAGACAGGGGTCGAAGGGCCGGCCTCGGTGATCTTCTGGCCGCGCTCGTTGAACATAGCCTTTACACGGCCGGTGTAGCAGCCCGCCAGCACAACGTCGCCCACGTGAAGGGTTCCGGCCTGCACCAGCACGGTGGCCAGGTAGCCGCGGCCCTTGTCCAGGGAGGACTCTACCACGCTGCCTACAGCGCGCTTGTTAGGGTTGGCCTTGAGGTCCAGCATATCGGCCTCGAGCAGCACCTTATCCAAAAGCTTGTCCACATTGATACCCTTCTTTGCAGAGATCTCCTGGCACTGGTACTTGCCGCCCCAGTCCTCTACAAGGATATTCATATTGGCCAGCTGCTCGCGGATTTTCTCTCCGTTGGCGCCGGGCTTATCTATCTTGTTGATTGCAAACACCATAGGAACGCCGGCCGCCTGCGCGTGGTTGATAGCCTCAACGGTTTGGGGCATCACGGCGTCGTCGGCTGCGATAATGATGATGGCAATGTCGGTCATCTTGGCACCGCGGGCACGCATAGCGGTGAAGGCTTCGTGACCCGGAGTATCCAGGAAGGTGATGCGGCGGCCGTTTTCCAGCTTCACGCTATAGGCACCGATGTGCTGGGTGATACCGCCCGCCTCACCGGCAATCACATTGGTGTTGCGGATGTTGTCCAGCAGCGAAGTTTTACCGTGGTCCACGTGACCCATCACAGTGATGATAGGAGGTCTGGGAACCAGATCCTCCGGACGGTCTTCTTCCTGCTCCAGGGCTTCCTGCTCGCCGGCGGTGGTGAATTCTATCTTATAGCCGAACTCCTCTGCCACCAGGGTCAGCACGTCGGCCTCGAGTCTCTGGTTGATGGATACCATCTGGCCCAGGTTCATACAAGCCTCTATGACCTTGGTCACGGGGGTGTTGTTCATCATTATGGCAAGTTCGTTTACAGTAACGAACTCGGTGACCTTAAGCACGTTGCTGGTGAGCATCTCCTGCTGCATTGCCTCTTCTTGCTTGGCCTCGAACATCTCCCTCTTCTCGCGGCGGTGCTTGCTGCCCTTGGTCTTGCTGCGGCTTTCGGTGAGTCTTGCGTAGGTCTCCTTGATCTGACGCTGAACCTCGTCGGCCTCTATCTCGGGACGTACAAACTTGCTGGGGGCGGAATCTTTGCCCTTCTTGCCGCGGCGGCCCTTTTCCTGATCCTTGCCGCCGTAATTTGCGCTCTGGCTGATATCCACCTTTGCGCTCTGTTTGTGGATTCTCTCGCGCTTTTTATTCTTGTCGCGCTGTTTGTCGCGGGACACCGGCTTGGTCTCTTCCAGGTCTATCTTGCCTATGATGGAGGGGCCTTTGAGCTTCTCTACCTTGGTTTCGATGTGCTCGATGACAGGTTTCTCCACAACGGGTTCGGGCTCTGCTACAGGCTGCGCCGGAGTCTCTACCGGCTCGGGTTTAACCTCTGCGGGCTTGGGCTCGGCAGGTTTTTCCTTGGGTTTTGCGGGCTTTTTCTGAGCGTCAAGGTCAATCTTGTCCAGCACTTTGATAGAGGGCTTTTCGCTCTGGGGAGCGGGTTCCTCTTTCCCAGGTGCAGGCTCTGCGGGTTTCTCTGCCGGAGCAGCCGCAGGCTTGGGGGCAAACGGTTTGCCGGCCAGGACATTAGTCTTGATAATAACCTCCTCGGGCTCTTCTGCCGGAGCCTTGGTTTTCTCGCTCTCGGTGATTTCCTTTACGGTGATGGCCACCTTGCGGGACTGCTCTTTAAGGAGGTGTTCTTTTGCAAACTCTTTCTCTACCAAGGCATAAGCCTCTTCAGAAAGCTGTGCGCCCGGGTTCGCATCAATCTCGATTCCCTTTTTCTTAAGGAACTCGACCAATGTGCCCAGAGCAATGTTAAACTCTTTGACTACCTTGCTTGCTCTAATTTTTGCCATATAAGATTATTCAAATTCTGAACGCAATATTCTCTGAACTTCTTCTACAGTTTCGTCTTCCAGGTCGGCACGCTTGCTGATTTCCTCTACTGGAAGTGCAAGCACGCTCTTTGCGGTGTCAAGGCCGATAGCCTTGAGAGCGTCAATGATCCAGCCGTCAATCTCGTCGCTGAAATCGTCCAGCAATACATCCTCTTCTTCCTCTGCGGCCTCAGCCTCGTCCACCTCGCGGTAAGCCTCTATCTGATAGTCAATGAGCATACCGGCCAGCTTGATGTTGCAGCCGCCCTTACCGATTGCCACCGAAACTTCGCTGGGTTTGAGATAAACGTTTACGGTCTTGTTGGCCTCGTCAAACTCCATAGATGAGATGCGTGCGGGAGAGAGCGCCCTCTGGATAAGGAGCTGCTTGTTGTTGGTCCAGTTGATCACGTCTATGTTCTCGTTGTGGAGCTCCTTTACGATGCCGTGGATACGGGAACCCTTGACACCAACGCAGGCGCCCACGGGATCGATGCGGTCGTCATAAGACTCCACAGCCACCTTGGCGCGCTCGCCGGGGATGCGGACCACCTTCTTGATGGTGATAAGGCCGTCAAAGATTTCGGGCACCTCCTGCTCGAAGAGCTTCTCCAAAAAGAGGTTGGAGGTACGGGAAAGGGTGATGACGGGTTTGTTGTTGCGCATCTCCACGTCGGTGATGATGGCCTTCACGGTGTCATCCTTACGGAAGAAATCAGAAGGGATCTGCTCGGTCTTGGGAAGCACCAGTTCGTTCTTGTCCTCGTCGTGGATAATGGTCTCTTTCTTCCAGGACTGGTGCACCTGGCCAACGATAATCTCGCCGATACGCTCTTTGTAGCGGTTGTAGAGGTTGGCATTTTCCAGATCCATAATGCGGCCGGCCAGATTCTGGCGGATGTTGAGTATGCCGCGGCGGCCAAACTGGCTGAGTTCCACCTTCTCCACGAAGTCCTCGCCCACATCGTAGCTGTCGTCTATCTTGCGGACATCTTCCAGAGAAATCTGAGTGGCGGGGTCCTCTACCTCTTCCACAACCTCGCGGGTGCGCCAGATCTCAAAGTCGCCCTTGTCGATATTTATCACGATGTCAAAGTTGGAGCCCTCTCCGTACATCTTTTCGAGCTGCGCACGGAACGCCTCCTCGAGGACGCTCATCATCGTGGGCCTGTCTATGTTCTTTCCCTCTTTGAATTCAGCAAAAGTGCTGACAAGATTTATCCCTTCCATTTGAAAATTTAAAATTTGATTATCGGTTTTGCTGTTTTTATTTCACTGTAAAGAAGATGCTCGGTGACAGTTTCCCTGGCCTTGGCGCCCTTGCCCTCGGCCTTGCGCAGGAAGGATATCTCCACCCCTTCTTCGTCTGCCGAAAGCAGCGTGGCGTTTACCCTCTCGCCGCTTTTGCGGGTCAGCTGGATTTCTCTGCCGACCGCCTTTTTCCACTGGCGCAGCACCTTGAATGGCGATGTGAGCCCGGCGGAGCCGATGGTCAGAGAGTAGTCCTCTTCGTCGCGGTTTACGGCCTGCTGGATAAATTCAGTCATACCCACGCAGTCGTCAAGGGTGACATCGCGGTCGTCGGCATCTATGGTGACGTCCACATCGTTGTCCTTGCTGATTTCTACGCTTACCACAAAGAGGCCGTTCTGGGCGGCATACTGCTCTGCTGCAAGTTTAAGTTGATCTGCCTGTTTCATCTTCCGGTAAAAAAATGAGGGACTTGCCCAGCCCCTCGAATTCGCGTGCAAATATAGGTCTTATCGCTTTATTGTGCAAATTTTATTACCTTAGCCACGCATTTTTTAAAAGATTGATGTAAATGAAGTTATCTGCCAGGGAAATCGCAGACCACCTTAAGGGCGATATCAAGGGAAACCCCGACGTCCTGGTCTCTTCTCCCGCCAGAATAGAATACGGGAAGCCGGGCAACATCTGCTTTCTGGCCAACCTTAAATACGAGAAATACCTCTATACCACCGGCGCCGACATTGTGCTGGTAAACCGCTCTTTTGAGCCCAAACAGCCAGTCAAGGCGACCTTGATTGCCGTGGACGATGCCTATCAGGCGGTGGCCGACCTGCTGGAGTATTTCTCTTCGCTGAAGAAATCCCGCCGTAGGGGCAACCGCCTGTCGCGCTTTTTCAGCTTCACCCGCCGCATCCGGGGCAAAGTGGCCGACGGCACCTGGGTCGGCGATTTCGTGACCATAGAGCGCGGTGCCAAGGTGGGCCGTGACTGCCAGATTTACGACCAGGTTTACATAGGCTGCAACGTCACCATCGGCGACAATGTCACCCTATATCCCGGCGTCAAGATTTACCACGACTGCGTGATTGGCAACAATTGCATACTGCACGCCGGCAGCGTGGTAGGGGCCGACGGCTTTGGCTTTGCCCCGCGCGAAGACGGCTCCTACAAGAAGATACAGCAGACCGGCAACGTGGTGCTGGAAGATGACGTGGAGATAGGGGCCAACACCTGTATAGACCGCGCCACAATGGGATCGACCATAATCCACAAAGGTGTCAAACTGGACGACCTGGTGATGATAGCCCACAACGTGGAGATAGGCGCCAACACCGTGATGGCGGCTATGTGCGGAGTGGCCGGCAGCACCCACATTGGCGAGCATTGCGTATTCGGAGGGCAGTGCGGCATTGGCGGGCACATCCACATCGCCGACCACACCACCCTGGCGGCAAAGACCGGCCTTATGAAAGACTGGAAAACTCCCCGCCAGAGCCTTATGGGCTATCCGGCAATGACTTATATGCAGTATATGCGTGCCTATTCGGCATTTAAGAAAAGCGGTGATGCAGCACACGATTAAACAGTCATACAAGTTCTGCGGCAAAGGCCTCCACACCGGAGTGATTGCCAATATGACTCTGCACCCCGCCGAGGCGGGCAGCGGCATCCGCTTTGTCCGCACCGACATAGGCCCCGACGCCATAGTCCCCGCCCTGGCCACAAAAGTGGGCCCGACCAACCGC
The DNA here is from genome assembly GCA_017428035.1 of Bacteroidales bacterium. Classification (GTDB taxonomy): domain Bacteria; phylum Bacteroidota; class Bacteroidia; order Bacteroidales; family UBA932; genus Equibacterium. The sequence continues at coordinate 102,225 of JAFRRR010000087.1, forward strand.
AGCACCACAATCTGCAGCGGGGAGGCATCAGTAAGCACGCTGGAGCACCTTATGAGCGCCTGCGCCGGGCTGGGGATAGACAACCTTCTGGTGGAGATCGATGCCCCGGAAGTGCCTATCCTGGACGGCAGTGCAAAGCCCTATGTTGAGGCGATTTTGGCAGACGGCCTGCTGGCGCAGGATGCCCCGCGCAAGTATCTCCGCCTGCGCGAGCCTTTTCACCATGAAGATGAGAGCGGCGCCATCATCGACATCCTGCATGCCGAGTCCCTGAAGATAGATCTTACAGTAGATTTCAACTCCAAGGTACTGGGTGTGCAACATTTCGTCTATTCGCCTCCGCCTGAAAGCTCCGCTCCCTGTCGCTCGTTCGCTCCGCTCCTCGCTAGCGCCGGTCGCGAACCCTTTCAGGCTTCCGGCTATACAGACTATGCCACGCAGATAGCGCCGTGCCGCACTTTCTGTTTTTTCCACGAGCTGGAGTTCCTGGCCTCGAAAGGTCTTATCAAGGGCGGCGACACAGAAAACGCCATAGTGGTTGTGGAGCATCCAGTGGACCCAGCCACCCTGAAACGGATGCAGACGCTATTCGGCGTGGGTGACCTCCAGGTGCACGAGGGCTACCTCAACAACTTGCAACTCTACTTCCCCGACGAGATTGTGCGTCACAAGATGCTGGACATACTGGGTGACTTCGCGCTGCTGGGAGCGCCCCTGCTGGGCACAATTATTGCGAGAAAAACAGGGCACCGCATAAATACCGCGGTATGCAAATCACTACTCGAATCAGACTTGCTTTATTAAAATGGACCCCAACAACCTGTCATATATCCACCCCGGCGCCAAGATTGGCAAAAACGTGGTGATAGAACCCTTTTGTTATATTGCAGAGCACGTGGTCATTGGCGACGGCTGCCATATAGGCCCCAACGCCACTATATACGATTACGTCCGTATGGGCAGCAACTGCGCTGTGTTTCCCGGAGCCGTTGTGGGCGCCATTCCGCAGGATTTGAAATATGACGGGGAAGAGAGCTGGGTAGAAATTGGAGACCGCACCACCATCCGTGAATGCGCCACCATAAACCGCGGCACCGCCGCCAGCGGCAAGCGCCTGACCAAGGTGGGCAGCGACTGCCTTATTATGTCCTATGCCCACATCGCCCACGACTGCTGCATCGGCGACCATTGCATTGTGGTAAGTCACGTGGGCCTAGCCGGAGAAACCGATCTGGACGACTGGGCAATAGTGGGCGGCGGCACAATGGTGCATCAGTTCTGCCGCATCGGCGCCCATGCTATGCTGGGCGGGGCCAGCGCCACCAACAAGGACATCCCTCCCTACATCCTTTCTGCCGGCAATCACGCCATCTACGAGGGCATCAATGCCATAGGCCTCAGGCGCCGCGGCTTCTCAAATGCCGAGATAGAAGAGATCAAGAGCGTGTACAAGATTATCTACGAAGAGAACAACAATGTCTCCGACGCCCTGCGCATTGTAGACGAGTTGTATCCCGACTGCAAGCACGCCAAAATCATCACCGACTTTATCCGCGCCTCAAAGCGTGGAATCTGCCGCCGTGGGGGAGCAGAATAGCACCATACTTCTCAGCACTGCCTATTTGCCTCCGGTGGCATACTTTGCCGCCGTGGCGCATTCGCAGTTGGCAGCGGTGGAGGCTTGCGAGACCTTCCAGAAACAGAGTTACCGCAACCGGTGCAACATCTATTCGCCGGACGGAGTCCAGCAGCTGCTGGTTCCGGTGCTCCACGCCGGCAGCCGCTATATCCGCGACATCCGCATAGACTACAGCAAAAACTGGCTGCACCACCACCGCCGTGCAATTGCCACCGCCTACGGCCCCACCCCGTTTTTCAAGTATTACTGGGACGATATCGACGCCATCCTGGGCCGGAAGCACGAATTCCTGTTCGATATGAATTTGGAGCTTACAGAGAATCTGCTGCAATTGCTTGAAATTCGCACGCCAATCGGCATCACGTCGGACTACGAAAGCGCCCCGACGGGCCTTTGCGACCTGCGGAGCGCTATTCATCCCAAAAGGGAGTGGCCGGATTGGAAGCCTAAAGAGTATTATCAGAGTTTCTGCGACCGCCACGGCTGGCTGCCCAACCTGTCGGTAATCGATCTGCTTTTCTCAGAAGGCCCGGAAGCGGCCAATTACCTTTAATTGTTGCTGATGGGCGGCATATCCTTCTTGGCGTCGGGAACATCCAGATAGTCACGTTTGCCAAACCTGAGCAGGGAAGCCACAAACGAGCTGGGCCACTGGCGAACCATACGGTTCATCTTGGTTACGCTGTCGTTGTAGACCATACGGCTGGTGCGCACCAGATTTTCGTATTCATTAATGGAATCCATAGTCTGCTTGAACATACCGTCGGCTTTGAGTTCGGGATAAGCCTCGCTCACTGCAAGCAGGCGGCCGAGCACAGAGTTCAAAGCGCCGTCCTGAGCATTGATCTCCGCTGCAGTGGTGGCCTTGGTGCGCTGACCTATGACATCCATCAGAGTGTCGTGCTCGTGCTTGGAGTATTTCTCTGTCATTGCAACCAGGCTGCTGATGGCATCCCAACGGCTGTTCTGCTGAACAGCAATCTGGTTCAGGGAGTTGTTGGCCATCTCGTCCAGATTCACCAGTTCGCGCTGTGTCTTGTAAATGTAATAGCCCACTAAAACAACAAGGGCAAGGATAATCAAAAGTACTATCATCTCTTTGAATTTGAATTATTGCCTAAATATATATGTTTTTCATTAAATTTGCTCAAACGTAGAGCTAAAATGTCTATAAAAAGTATTGCAAGAGGGGTTTGTCTGGCGGCAACTGTGCTGCTTTCCTGCTTTATGCTGCAGGCCGACGACTTGCGGCGGGAATATATCCGCCAGTGGAGCGAAACCGCTGTGGAACAGATGATTGCCAGCGGCGTCCCCGCCAGCATCACTCTGGCCCAGGCTTGTTTGGAGTCGGCCAACGGCACCTCTACCCTGGCCCGGCAGGCAAACAACCATTTCGGCATCAAGTGCCGCGGCTGGAGCGGCCCGGCTTTCCGTCACGACGACGACCTCAAAGACGAATGCTTCCGCAGCTACGACAATGCCGAGGAGTCGTTCTGCGACCACTCCGACTTTTTGCGCTACAACGACCGCTACGCGTCGCTTTTTGACCTGGATCCCACCGACTACAAGGGATGGGCCCGCGGGTTGAAGAAGGCCGGCTATGCCACCGACCCTGCCTATGCAGAAAAGCTCATCAAGATTATAGAGGATTACAGGCTCTACGAATATGACGTGATCAAGCCGCGCAAGGGCGGCACTTCCGTCTCTCTGCCGCCGTCTCCGGTAACCCTGGAGAAAGTCTCCAAGGTGGATGCTCCCCTGCACTTTCGCCCGCGCAGCCTGGGCAGCGTGACCATAGATTATACTTTCTATGAAAAACACGGCCTGGTCTACATAGTGGCCAACGGCACCGAGGACTATGCCTCCCTGGCCCGTCAGTTCAACCTGTTCCGGCGCGAGCTGCTCCGGTTCAACGACGAAAAAAGGGACCACATAATCCCCGCCGGAGAAATGATTTATCTGCAGCCCAAGCGCAACCAGAGCACAGCAGATCTGGCAAAACACGTGGTGGAAGAGGGCGAAACAATGCGCGGCCTCTCCCAGCGCTTTGGCGTCAAACTCAAGAACCTATATAAATTCAACAATATGAAGCCCGGCCGCGAACCCGCCCCCGGCACCATCATCAATCTCCGCAAGGTCAAGAAATGAACAAAAAGAAGAATAAAACCAAAAAGACGATAGGCTGGCTGCTGTTTATTGCAGCCGTGGCGGCCGTGTGCGCCATCTGCTTTTACATCAGCACTTTTATGATGCCCAACACCACCGCCGGCAAAGAGGCCATAAATGTCTACCACACCACCGATTATTCCGGCTTCATCTCGGCTTTGGAGCAGAGCGGAGCCGTTAAGAATATGAAGTCTTTCCGCAGGGCCGCCCGCATTATGAAGCTGGACCAGAGTTTCAAGCCCGGCCATTACGAGCTGCAGGGAGGCCTCAATAACAAGCAGATAGAGAGGGTTTTCTCTCACGGATGGCAGACTCCTGTCAAACTGATGGTTAAGCCGCATCTGCGCGATCTGGGCAAGGTGGCGGCATCCCTGGCCAGCCAGCTGGAGGCCGATTCCACAGCCATTATGGAGGCCCTGAACGACCGCGAGATGATGGCAGCCAAGGGTTTCAACCGCTACACATATCTGGCGATGTTCATACCCGACACCTACGAGGTTTACTGGACCATCACACCACTGCAGCTGCTGGACCGCCTGAAAAAGGAATACGACGCTTTCTGGAACGACAGCCGCCGGGGCAAGGCGCGCGCCGCCGGACTCACCCCCGACCAGGCCGTGACGCTGGCCTCGATAGTGATAGAAGAGACCAAATACGAGCCGGAGATGCCCACCGTGGCTGGCGTGTATATCAACCGCCTGAAGAAGGGGATGCTGTTGCAGGCCGACCCCACGGTGAAATATGCTGTGAACGACCCGTCGCTGCGAAGGATTCTTAACGTGCATCTGCAGGTGGATTCACCTTATAATACCTATAAGCATCCGGGGTTGCCGCCGGGGCCCATCACCACCCCGCCTAAGAATGCGATAGACGCCGTGCTGGGCTATCAGCACCACAACTATCTCTATTTCTGCGCCGACGCCAGTTTCAACGGCCGGCACCGCTTTGCCTCAACCCTCAGCGAGCACATGAACAATGCCCGCAGCTTCCACGCTGCGATGAACGCCCAGCAAAAAGCAAAACAGTAATTATATGAAAAGACAGTCGTTGTTTCTTGTCGCAATTATCTGCACCCTATTTTCACTCTCAAGCTGCGAGGTTGACACCTCGTCTTCTGCCTGGCTCAACGGCACCGGCTGGGAGGCCGACTTGGCAGGGTACGTCCTGGACGGAGAGTCTATCTCTGGCTCCATCAGACTCTACTTCAAAAACGGAGGCTACGAATTCCAGGCGGGCTACGGACAGTTCAATGAGGCGTGGGGGACCTACAACAACAGTTTCCGCACATTTTCCGAAACCCTTCCGGAATACGACTTTCCCAAACTTGTGTTCACTCTTGACCCCGGCTCAGGCGAGAGCGCCGTTTCAAACACCGGCATTCTCTCAGACGACCTCAAAAGCATTCACTTCGACAGCTTCAGTCTGCCCGGCGAGGGCGGCGATTCGTTTACGGATCTCAACTTCGTGAGGAAGAAATAGGGCTGATTTCGTATTTGTGGCCTTCTTCGGCCAGGTAGCTTTCGGGAAAGACTTCGCGGGCCTGGGCCAGCATAGGCTCCAGGTCTTTGTATCTGGCGGAAAAATGGCCCAGGATGAGCTGCCCGGCACCGGCGTCAGCGGCGGTTTGGGCCGCCATACGGCTGGTGGAGTGGCAGTACTTACGAGCGTGGTCTTCGTAGTCGTCGGCGTAGGTAGAATCGTGATAAATCAGGTTGGCGCCGGCAATCCACTTCGGCAGCTTCTTGAAAGGCGCAGTGTCGCAACAATAGGCCAGTTTGCGCGGCTCATACGGCCGGTAGGTGAAGTCGGCGGCCTTGAGGCACTTGCGGCCGCGGCGGACATCCTCTCCCCTCTTGAAGGCGGCGATTTCGGTGATGGAAAGGTCAAATTCCTCTATCAGATCCTTGCGCACATTAAGGCGGGGCGCCTTCTCTTCGAAAAGGAAGCCGAAGGTGGGCACGCGATGGTTCAGCGGGAAGGCCGAAACCGTGAGCGGCCGCATATCTATAATCTGCTCCTTCTCTTTCATTTCCAGCGGCGTAAAGTTGATGTCGTATTTGACGCCGTCTGCAAAATTGGCGTAGAAGAAATCCAGCATAACCTTGAAGCCGGCCGGCGCATAGATATAAAGCGGCGCGGTGCGGCCCTGCATAGCCATAGTGCTCAGCAGCCCGAAAATGCCGAAAAGATGGTCTCCGTGCAGATGTGATATCAGGATATTGTCAATCCACGAAAAGGCTATGCCGCACTGCTGCAGCGACATCTGGCACCCTTCGCCGCAATCCACCAGAAAGCGGTGGTTATGCACCGTGACCACGTGGGCGCTTGTGTGCCGCCTGGGATTGGCCGAAGCCGAAGCCGTACCCATAGTTATCAGAGAGAATTCCATTAATGCGAAGATAAGAAAAAAGGGATGTCCAGCCAAGGACATCCCTTTTCTTTGGGCAGTAACTTACTGATTATTTCTCTGCAGCTGCTTCCATCTCGCTCTTGAGAGCGGCCAGGTCGCTGATGTCACCGAAAGTGGTAACCTCGTTTGCAGCGTTGTTCTGCTTCATCACCTTGGCGGTGGCAGCCTCTTCGCTGTTGCGAGCGGGCTTAGCGGGCTCCTCTTTCTTGGGCTCCTCGAAGGTGCGGGTGTGAGAGAGGATGAGCTTGCGGCTGTTCTTGTTGAACTCGAGAACCTTGAAAGGAAGGGTCTCGCCTTCTTTGATGGTAGAACCGTCTTCCTTGGTCATACCCTTAGCCACTACGAAGCCCTCGATGCCGTTGGCCAGAGCCACGGTAGCGCCCTTCTCAGTAGCGGAAACAACGGTACCGTCGTGTACGCTGCCGGGAGTGTAAACGCTCTCGTATTCCTCCCAAGGACTGGGTTCGAGTTGCTTGTGACCGAGGCTGAGACGACGGATGTTGGGTTCGATGTCAAGAACAACGACCTCGATGGTGTCGCCTACGTTAACCACCTCGCTGGGGTGTTTGATCTTCTTGGTCCAGCTAAGGTCGCTGATGTGAATCAGACCCTCAACGCCTTCGTCAAGCTCTACGAACACACCAAAGTTGGTGATATTGCGAACGGTAGCAGTGTGCTTGCTGCCAATGGGGTATTTCTCTGCAATGCTCTGCCAAGGATCCTCTTTGAGTTGCTTAACGCCCAGGGAGATCTTGCGCTCTTCGCGGTCGAGAGTGAGGACAACAGCCTCAACTTCGTCACCAACCTTGAAGAAGTCCTGTGCAGAACGCAGGTGCAGGCTCCAGCTCATTTCGCTGACGTGGATCAGACCCTCAACACCGGGCTGAATCTCAACGAATGCGCCGTAATCTGCGATAACGACAACTTTACCCTTAACCTTGTCACCTACCTTGAGGTTGGGATCGAGTGCATCCCAAGGATGAGGATAGAGCTGCTTGATACCAAGGGCGATGCGCTTCTTGACCTCGTCGAAGTCCAGAATAACGACCTTGATCTTCTCGTCGAGATGAACGACCTCTTCGGGGTGATTTACGCGGCCCCAGCTAAGGTCGGTGATGTGTACGAGACCGTCCACACCGCCCAGATCGACGAATACGCCGTAGCTGGTGATGTTCTTGACAACACCTTCAACGACCTGACCCTTCTCGAGCTTGCCGATGAGCTCAGCTTTCTGAGCCTCGAGCATAGCCTCTTCGAGAGCCTTGTGAGAAACGACAACATTGCGGAACTCGTTGTTGATCTTGACGATCTTGAGATCCAGAGTCTTGTTGACGTATGCGTCATAGTCCCTGATGGGCTTGACTTCTATCTGAGAACCCGGCAGGAATGCCTCGATTCCGAATACATCCACGATCATACCGCCCTTGGTGCGGCACTTAACGTAACCCTTAACGATTTCGTCCTTTTCGAATGCCTCGTTAACGCGGTCCCAGCTGCGGAGGCTGCGTGCGCGTTTGTGGCTGAGTGCCAGCTGGCCTTTCTTGTCTTCTGTAGACTCTACAAAGACCTCAACCTTGTCGCCTACCTGGAGGGTATCCTCGCAGTATTTGAACTCGGCTGCATTGATGACTGCCTCGCTCTTGTAGCCGATGTTCACAACGACTTCGCGTTTGTTCTTGGCTACTACGGTGCCTTCGATGACCTCACCGTCGGCGATGTGTGAAAGTGAATTTTCGTAAGCCTGCTTGGTGGCTTCGAGATCTACGCCTGCATCGCTGTCGCTCTCAAAAGCGTCCCAGTCGAAAGTGGCGTTGTCTGCAGATGCGTTGTCTGCCTTAGGGGCCTTAACCTCTTCCTGTACAGGCTGGGCGACCTCTTCTTGCAGCTGCTCCTGCTCGAGTTTGTTTTCTTCGTTCATTGTAAATAACTTTTTGTTTTACAAGTAGTTAGACATTATTTATAGACCCTGTGGTTTCCCACAAGGAGCGCAAAGATATATAATAATTCTTAAAACACAAACAATATCAATTAATTAGAGCCCGAAGGGCGACGGCAAGTCCCTTCCCCGAGGGAAGGGATTTAGGGATGGGGTTACGTTATAAGTAAGTTGTAGCGAAGACTGTTTCGCGGATGCGAAACGTGAGCTACAACATTTTCCGGCGGCGGAAAATGATGATGACCATACCCACCAGCAGCAGCATCAGCATCATAATCATCAGAAAGTCCCAAATGCCGCCTATCAAAGGCAGCTGGACGTTCATACCGTAGATGCTGGCCACCAGTGTGGGCGGCATCAGCAGCAGGCTTACCAGCGTAAAGATTTTCATAATCTTGTTCTGCTCTACGTTGATAAGACCCAGCACGGTATTCTGCAGATACTCGAGACGCTCGAAATTGAAGTCGGTATGGTTAATCAGGGACGAGATATCCTTCAGCAGGCCGGAGAGCTTGTCGTTTATCTCGTCTGGAGTCTTCTCGCTCTTGAGCACGCTGGAAATCATACGCTGCTTATCCACGATGTTCTCGCGAACCATCATAGTGTTTTCCTGCAGCTGGTTGATATCGATAAGGAAATCTTCGTTCACATCCTCGCCCATACTCACGCGGCGGCTGTACTGCTCCAACTCCTTGCTCATCAACTCAATCATATCGGCGTCCAAGTCGATTCGGTTGTCCAGGATGCCCATAAGCACGTGAAAACCCGTCGGGTAATAGCGGATGCCGGCGGTGATGCGCCGCTGGATGTCGGTAAAGCTGCGCAGGGCGGCCTGGCGCACAGAGACTATGGTCTTGCCGCACAGAATGAATGACACCGACTCCATAGAGTAATTCTCCGGGCCGGGAATCAGGAAGTTGGTGTTGATGAATATGGATGTATCATCCTCGCTGTAACGGGATGAACTCTCGATCTCTTCTGCCTGTGCGCGGCTCTGCAGGGTGGTGTTCAGATAGCCCTCTACGGCGCGTTTCTCCTCCCCTTCCGGATCGCACAGATCCAGCCACAGCACATTTTCGCGCTGCAGCGTCTTGAGCATTTCCAGATTGTTGGTGGATTCGAATTTCGATTCCGGGTTCTTGTAAAAAATTTCGATCATGACTCGCCAATAATAAACGGTTGATAACTGGGGTGATTAACCAACAGATATCAACTACCGTTCTCGGGGCGACGTCTTCACGAATTTTATGTTAAGTACCGAAATCATTTCTGATTTTGAAATTGTCCGGCAAAGGTAGTCTTTTTTTCTAAAAAACAAGATGTTCCAGCAAAATCTTGATACCTATGGCTATGAGGATTATGCCGGCAGCGATGCCCGCCTTACGGCCAAGGACCTTCTCGAAGGCGCGGCCGCCAAGGAGTCCGGCGGCGGCCACGATTGCAGTTACGGCAAAAATCGCGGCGAAGGTGACAACCAGTTTGGCGGCGCCCAGAGACACCATTGCCAGCGAAATGCCCACCGCAAGGGCGTCTATGCTGGTGGCGATGCCCGCCACAACCAGCGGCCCGAATTTCATAAGGTCGGCCTTCTCTTCTTCTGCCGGCCGGACAGCCTCAACAATCATCTTGACACCGATAAAAAGCAGCAGGCCGAAGGCTACCCAGTGGTCAAAGGCGGCTATTAGATTGAAGAACGCCTCTCCAAGTGCCCAGCCGATTATGGTGAAGGCGGCCTGGATAAAGCCCAGCGAAAGATCGATTTTGAGATGGCCGGCCAGCGGCACCCTGCCATAGGTGGCACCGAACGCCATAGTCACCGCCAGGGTATCGGCGCACAGGCCCAGGGCCAGCAGAAATATCTCTAAATAGGTCATTTAGATGCTGAACAACTGACGGTTGACGATAGCCTTACCCAGGGTGAATTCGTCGGTGTATTCCAAATCGTCGCCAAAGGCCACTCCGCGGGCGATGGTAGAAACTTTCACCGGAAGAGACGCCAGCTGCCGGTAGATATAGAGCGCGGTGGTCTCCCCCTCCATATCGGTGTCGAGGGCCATAATCACCTCTACTATGCCGTCCCGGCCCACCCGCTCTGCAAGTGCCTTGATAGGAAGGTCGTCTGGGCCGACGCCGTCCATAGGGGAAATGACTCCGCCCAGCACGTGATACAGCCCGTGGTACTGCCCGGTGTTCTCTATGCTGAGCACGTCGCGCAGGCTCTCCACTACGCACACTATGCTGCGGTCACGGGAGTTGTCACTGCAGATGGGGCACACCCCTTCGTCGCTTATCATATTGCACTCGGGGCAGTAGCGGACCTCGGTGCGCATACGCGCTATCGCAGAGGTAAACTTCTCTACATTGGCGGCGGGGGAATGCAGCAGGTGCAGGGCATAGCGCAGCGCGCTTTTGCGCCCCACGCCAGGCAGGGAGGCTATCTGCTCTACAGCATCTTCCAGCAGTTTGGATCTATAATTTTGCTTGTACATTGTCTAAGTATGCTTTTGCAGCTTTGCGCACCGTGCCGTGTCTCTGGATAAGTTCTATGGCACTCTCTTTGTCCAGCGCGGGCAGTTCTTTCATAAGCGATGCGGCGGCGCGCTCCAGGAAACCGTCCCTGGCGGCAGCTTCAGTGGAATTATCACAAAGGCCGGAGGCGTCCAAACCGAGCGTGAGCGCTGCATCCAGCGCCAGTTGCTGCGCCTGCGCGACCTTGAGGCGGCGGCTTTCCCCGGCACATTCTACCTTAAGGATGACGGCAATTTCGGCTGCCGAAACCGCCGGCGATGCCGTTTGGCCACTGATGCAGGCTGTTGCCACCCCACGACGCCGCCAGGTGCGCAATTGCTCTGCCAGGGCAGCGCCTGAACCGCCGTCCAGGGCAATGACGATGTCTTTCAACCCTGGTTCATCTGCGTAAACATCTATTTCAGAGGCATATTCGCCTATCACAGGGCTTTTGCCGCCAATCAAGACGATGTGCCCGCCGGCGCGCAGACAATCCCCCACCCGGCCGGCAAGGCGCCTTAGGACAGGCTCAGCCTGCTCCACGGCATCCAGCACCAGCCTGTTATTGGAGAATATAGTCTGAAGCAAATCCACTTATTTTCCGGAATGATATCTTACAAGTCCCTCTATAGGCTTGGCACACAGCGGCCCCAACTTGAAGCCGGAGGTCCTGAAAATCTGATGGATAAAAGGCTGATACGCCTCTGCAACACTGCCCACAAAGCCCACGGGATTGCGGCGGGGGTCGTAGTGCATCACGTTGCGGTCCACAAAGTCCTGGAGACTCTCCACAATCAGATTCTTCATATACGGATGGTTCTGGTGCTCCCCGATGAAAGTCGAGAAGCTTGCCAGGAAGCGGCTGGGGGCCTCTTCGCGGTATACTTTGCTCACAATATCGGCATAAGAAAGGTGATAGCGCCTGTCAAACTCGCGCACCAGCGCGTCGGGCACCAGGCCTTTTATGTAGTCGGAAATGAACCGTTTGCCCATATTGGCGCCGCTACCCTCATCGCCCAGGATAAAACCGCCCGCCTTGGCCACGGAGGTCATTTCTTTGCCGTCCCAGAAACAACAGTTGCTGCCGGTGCCCAGTATGCAGGCAATGCCCGGGTTGTCACCAAAAAGGGCACGGCAGGCAGCCAGCATATCGCTTTCCACCGAAACCTGTGCCTTGGGGAAGACCTCCGCAAAGCACTCCACAAGAGCATCTTTGAGGTCACCGACCACGCCGGCGCCGTAGAACCAGATCTGCTCCACATCGCCGCCCGCCACAGGCAGTACCTCCTTCTTAAGAATCTGCTTGATTTTGACCGGCTTGAGATACACCGGACTGATGCCTATTGTGGCGACCTCCTTTACGCTGCCGTCACAGAGTACACGCCACTCGGTTTTGGTGGCACCGCTGTCCGCAATAAGTTGTATCATAATACGCTATGGTCTTCTTCCCAGACACCGTTCCTCTTCCAGTTGAAGAAGCCGATGACGGCTGTGACAACATAAATTGAGAACAAAATTCCCGTGGGAATCATACCCAGTTTGAAATACAATATCGCCGCTATAATGTCGAACACAAACCACATCACCCACGATATGATATACCGACGGCCGGTGTAGAATGTGGCCAGAACAGTGTTGGTTGCCAGAAGGGCATCAACCCAAGGCCTCCAGGATGATGATTCTGCGCCGGGCACCTTTGCCAGCAGATAATGGAGCAGGAAAAACACCCCCACAGCCAACGCTATGGACACGATTCCCACTTTCCATTCAAACGGGCGGATCATTATCTTACCCTCGTTCTCGGTCCCTATCTCCCGCTGCTTGCTGCGGGTCCAGTCTATAAGGCCGTATATGCCGGCACCTATCAGGTACCCCTGGACACCGGCCATAGCATAGAGGCCGTTATGGACATAAACCAACAGGTAGCAGACAGCCGCAACTATCGCCAAATACCACATCAGCGGCTTCTGGAGCACCTGAAAAATGACATAAGTAAGCGCAACCGCGGCGGCAAACCATTCAAAATATTGGAGAAAAACGTCCCAGTTCATTTCATAAAGGATTAATCTTGACAAAGGTAAAAAAAAACGGGGGAAGACACTCTGCCTTCTCCCGTTTTTAAAGCGAATGAAGCAACCGCTTACTCGCCGAGGATCTTGACTTCAAGGACGCGCTCGCGCTCGCGAACCTGGTCCCAGTCGATGAAGTATACGAAACCGAAGTCACCCAGAGAAAGCTTGCCTTCGTCAATCATGAGGGTCTCGCTGCGGCCAAAGAAAGAAGAACGCAGGTGAGCGTCGGTGTTCAGGCTGCCGCGCTCTACCTCACCGGGGTGAGCAAGTGCAAACTCGATATGTTTGGGGCCCGGGTGCAGATACTGGCCTTCGTAGCGGCAAGTGGGAACGATCTTCTCCATAATGTTGATAAGGTCCTGCTGCAGGAACTCACGGTTGAAATAAGTCACATCGTGAGAGCACTCCTGAATCATCACAGAGCAAGTGGTGTGGTGAGAATAAAGCACGCAGATACCGTCCTTGATGCCACTCTCGGCAACAATCTTCTTAACCTCTTCGGTTACATTGTGGAAATCGGGCATGTGGTCCTTGGACTGAACTGTTACTTTACCTTTGTAGATTTTCATTTTTGTAGTTTTTAAATGGTTGGTTAATAATATGTTATGGTAATTATTTCTGATGGGTTTCGTCCCAGGCGCGGCGCACTGCGCTTATCATCTCTTCCATAGCGGCCTCGGGATCTTCTGCCCTCATCACGCCGCTGGTGGTGCCGGTGGCGTCGGCTCCGGCGCGAATCACATTGTAAACGTCCTGACCGCACTTGATGCCGGCCGCCTGAAGCACCTGGATCTCCGGATTGACCTTTTTGATGGCGGCGGTGGTGGCCTTTACATACTCCTCGTCGCTGGTGACGCCGGTGCCGATGAGTTCGGATGGCTCGGCCACGATGATGTTGGGATTAAGCAGCGCCACGGCCTCTGCCTCTTTAAGACTGTCGGCGCAGATGATGCTCACCAGGCCCACCTCGTCGGCACGCTTGACGCTGGCGGCCAGGGCGGCCAGAGTCACCGGCTTCTCTGCGTGATTGAGCATCACCGCGTGGGCACCGGCGGCCTTCACAGCCTCAGCCAAAATGGAACCCTGCCCCCGCCCCACCGGGATGGGG
>JAFRRR010000088.1 GCA_017428035.1 Bacteroidales bacterium
GTGTAATGAACACGTGGTCGTTTGACATATCCTTGAAAGCAACAAGACGGTAACTTTCGGGATGGATTCCTTTTTTCATTTTCGTAAGGTTTTGTTTTGGGAGCGCAAATGTAACAATTTATTTGATTATTACAATCATTCGGCGAAAATTAAATATATTTGTCCATACTCAAAAATTCTCAAGGTATGACACTTATCAAATCAATATCCGGAATCAGGGGCACCATAGGCGGCGCAGTGGGCGACGCTCTGACCCCCTTAGACATCGTGAAGTTTACCGCCGCTTTTGCACGCGGCCGCAAGAGGGTTGTTGTGGGCCGCGACGCCCGCATCTCCGGCCCTATGGTAGACGGCATTGTATGTAACACGCTGGTTGCCTGCGGTGTAGAGGTCATAAACATAGGTATGGCCACCACTCCCACCACAGAACTTGCGGTCACCGGCGAGAAGGCGGACGGCGGCATTATCATCACCGCCAGCCACAATCCCACCCAGTGGAATGCCCTCAAGCTTCTGGGCAGCAACGGCGAGTTTCTCACCGACGCACAGGGCAAGGAGGTTTTGGCAGCCGCCGCCAAAGAGGATTTTGATTTCAAGGAGGTGCTGGAACTCGGCTCCATCTCCTATAAAGATTATACCCAGATCCACATCGACGCCGTGAAGGCCGATTCTCTGGTGGACCTGGCAGCCATAAAGGCGGCGCACTTCAAAGTGGTGCTGGACCCCGTGAATTCGGTGGGCGGCGTGGTTATGCCGCGCCTGCTGGAGCAGCTGGGCGTGGAGTGCATCACCATAAACGGTGAGCCTACGGGCCATTTTGCCCACAATCCCGAGCCGCTGCCGGCCAATCTGGTGGGCCTGAGCCAGACAGTTGTGGCCAACAATGCCGACCTGGGCATCAGCGTAGATCCCGATGTGGACCGTCTGGCGCTGATTTGCGAGAATGGCGAGCCCTTCGGCGAGGAATATACCCTGGTGGCCGTGGCCGACTATGTCCTGGAAAGCAAGAAGGGTCCCACAGTGAGCAACATTTCTTCCAGCCGCGCCCTGCGCGACGTCACGGAGGCCCACGGTTGTACCTATTATTTCTCTGCAGTGGGCGAGGTGAACGTCACCACCAAGATGCACGAGGTTGGTGCCGTGATTGGCGGCGAAGGCAACGGCGGCGTGATTTATCCCGCCCTGCACCACGGTCGCGACGCGCTTATTGGCGTGGCCCTGTTCCTCAGTCATCTGGCACACAAGAAGATGACCGCCAGTGCACTGCGCGCTACACTGCCCGACTACTACATCTCCAAAAACCGCATAGACTTGCCCAACGCTGCGGCTGCCGACAAGGTTTTTGCCGCCGTGAAGAAGAAATATGCCCACGAGAAGCTCACCACAATAGACGGTGTGCGCGTGGATTTTGAGGCGGACAAGAGCTGGGTCATCTTGCGCAAGAGCAACACCGAGCCCATTATCCGCGTGTATGCCGAGGCTCCGGTAGAGGTTGTGAGCCAGGCCATTGCAGAAGAGATTCTGGACATAGCCAACGAAATCCTGTAGCGTATGTTTTCGTTCAGGACCACTCCGCTGCTGGAGCAGGAAGACCTGACGCTGCGCCGTGGCCGGCTGGCCGTGCTGGACGATGACACCGCCTGGCATCCCGGCACCGGCGAATACCTGTTTTACACTCTGGCGCGCTATCGTAACGCCCTGCGGCTGTCCTCCCTGGAGGATACGGCCGTTCTGGCGCAGTGCCAGGGCGTGGTGATAGAGCATCAGCCCACCGGCAACCGGTTCGACCCTTTCCTGAAGGCCCTGCGCGCCTTTTTCCTAGAGCAGAACCGCAGCGACAATCCGCATTCGGTGTATATCATAGACCGTCTGAATCCCAGCGGCCGCTGTGTTGAAGGCGGCCACTACGACGGCCTGCCCCACAAGCACGGCCTCACTATGGGCGAGATTGCCAATATGTACTACAGCGAGATGAACGCCACCTTCCCGCTGCATATCATCTCTGCCGCCGCCAACGATGCCGCCCGCGAACTGATGCCTTGGAGCATTCCCCAGCCGTGCGGCTTCTGCGGGCTGTTTTCCGAGGTGTTTATGAGCGGGGCCTGGCTGTGGAACGGCACCAATGTCAGTTGCGGAGAGGGGACCGTGCGCCCCTACGAGATGTTCGGTGCGCCGTTTATGAAGTCTCTGGAGCGGGGGCGCGACCTGGCCTGGGGCGATGCCCTGACTTGGAACGATGTGGACTCTCCGGTATACGACAAGGCTGTGTATATGCGCTGGTGCAGTTTCACTCCCGCGTCCGGACTGTATGCCGGGCAGGAGTGCTATGGCTTCCAGTTGATTCCCAACCCCGGCGAGACTGGCTACAACTCGCTGCTGCACACCCTGCGGCTGATGCGGTTCGTGGCCGGCAACTGCCCCGAATTCGCCTTCAACGACCGGCTGGATTCGCTGGTGGGGAATGAGGTGATGATGGCCTATCTGCGCGGCGAGGTAGATTACGACACCTTGCGCGAGGCTGTCAAGACCGAAGAGCAGAAGTGGCTCCGCAAGGCGAAGAAGTATCTGCTCTACGACGAGCCGCTTTTCCGTGTGAAATAGAGCTGGAGCATAACGCTCTGTTTCTCAGCGCTTTGCTAACAATCGCTCGTGTGTTTCTGTACGAGCGATTTTGTGTATTTTGTTGAATGATAGAGAGTTAGCCTCCAGGCCTAACCAGCGATGTCCTTGATGATGTGCTCTGCGTAGCGCTCAGCGGCGCCGGGGGCGCCAAGGCGGGCGCGGACGTCTGCGTAGTCCTGCTGCATCGCGGTGCGGCAGGCGGCGTTGCAGGCGAGCTGCTCCAGCTCGGCGGCGATGGCCTCCGGAGTGCATTTTTCCTGAAGCAACTCCTTGAATATCAGTTTGTCCAGGATTAGGTTGGCCAGGCTGATGTACTTCACTTTGAGGATGGCCATAGCTATGTGGAAGGAGAGGGGATTCATCCCGTAGCAGACGACTTGCGGGGTGCCTATGATGGCCGTTTCAAGGCTGGCGGTGCCGGAGGCGACCACCGCCGCATCGGCATATTTCAGCAGCGGGCAGGTGGCGTCGTACACCACTTTTATGCCGCTGGCTCCAAAGTAGCTTTGGTAGATTTCCCTGGAGATTCCCGGGGCGGCGGCAATCACCAGCTGCCGGTCGTGCAGGGGGGAGCCGGGCTGGGAGAGCAGATGCGCCAGGCGGTTGAACCGGGGAGCCAGGAACTTGATTTCCTGCAGGCGGCTGCCCGCCAGAAGGGCTATTACCGGCTTGTCTTCCAGACCGTTGTCTTTCAGGAACTGCTCCCTCGCCGGGGCTTCGTCCAGTTTAGTCTGGATGCTGTCCACCAGCGGGTTGCCTTCGTATACGGGTTCTATGCCGCGGCTGCGGAACCACTCCACTTCGAAGGGGAAAATCACCATAAGGCTGTCCACGTAGCGCTTGAGTTTTTCGACCCGTTTTTCGCGGGAGGCCCACACCTTGGGAGCTATATAGTAGAACACCTTGAGGCCGTTTTCGTGGGCGAACCGGGCTATTTTCAGGTTGAAGCCGGGGTAGTCTATCAGAATTACGGCATCGGGCCGGAATCGGAGTATGTCGGCCTTGCAGAATTGCAGGTTGCGGCGGATGCGGCCCGCCTTGGCCAGGACTTCCACTATTCCCATCACGGCCGTATCGCGGTAGTCGCGGACTTTGCCGGGGGCCACCGTCTCCATTTTTTCGCCGCCCCAGTAGCGGAATTCCGCAGCCGGGTCCTTGGCTTTAAGTGCACCCATAAGCAGCGAGGCGTGCAAGTCGCCCGACGCTTCGCCCGCTATAAGGTAGTATTTCATAGGGAGTTATTCAAAATCCCAAAGGCCGGAGAGTCGCTCCAGCTCGGAGTAGCTGGTGGTGTCTACGGTGTGGGGCGCAATGGTTATGTAGCCCTCGCGCAGCAAGATGTGGTCGTCGGCAATGTCGTCGTCGCCGGAGGCGAGGTTCAGGAATTCGCCCACCATCCAGTAGATCTCGCGGCCGCGCGGGTCGGTCTCCTTCACGAACTCTTTGTGCCAGCGGCCGCGGCCCTGGCGGGCCATACGTATGCCGCGGACTTTGTCGGGCGGCAGGTCGGGGAAGTTGACGTTGATGTAGGTGCCCGGCTTGGGCGGATTCTCAAAGAAGCGCTCCATAATCTCGCCAAAATATGCGTCCACCACAGAGAAGTCGGGGTGGGGGTCGTGGGTGTCAATGGAGAGGCCAATGGCTGGGATGCCGTACAGGGCGGCTTCCATTGTTGCTCCCAGGGTGCCGGAATACAGCGCCGCCGCAGAGGCGTTGCTGCCGTGGTTGATGCCGGAGATCACCAGGTCGGGCATACGGCCCTCTTCTATGAACATATTGATGCCCATCTTGGCGCAGTCGCAGGGGGTGCCGTCCAGGCTGTAGCAGCGCACGCCGCCCAGTTCGCCGTCGGGGGCAAGGTCCTGCAAGTGGTTGAGGTGCAGCGGGGTTTCCATTGTGAGTGACGACGATTTCGCGCTTTGGGGCGCCCGGGGCGCCAATACCGTGATGTCTCCGTATCTGCGAAAAAGGGTTACTAGATGCATCAGGCCGGAGGCCAGAATAGAGTCGTCGTTGATAGCCAGAATCTCCCGCGTCATAATATACTAAAATTCTTTGAGATTACGCTTACAAATATACGATAATTCTGACATTTTTATTACATTTGCAGCCCACCTTAGAAGGTTAATATTTTTTAGTTAAAACAATCATAGAATTATTAAAATGACAAACGTAGCAATTAACGGCTTTGGCCGTATCGGTCGTCTCGCATTCCGCCAAATGTTCGAGGCAGAAGGTTATGATGTGGTCGCTATCAACGACCTTACAAGTCCCAAGATGCTTGCTCATCTGCTGAAGTATGACACAGCTCAGGGCGGTTTCGCAGGCAAGTTCGGCGAAGGCAAACACACCGTTACCTATAAGGACGCCGTGATGGCAGAAGACGGTAAGACTGTTGTAACTCCCGGTTCCATCACCGTAGACGGCCAGGAGATCACCATTTATGCAAAACCCAACGCAGCTGAGCTCCCCTGGGGTGAGCTTAAAGTTGACGTAGTGCTCGAGTGCACCGGTTTCTATACTTCCAAGGCTAAGGCTGCAGCTCACATCCAGGCTGGCGCCAAGAAGGTTGTCATCTCTGCTCCCGCAGGCAACGACCTCCCTACCATCGTGTATAACACAAACCACAAGACCCTCAAGCCCGAGGATACCATCATTTCTGCAGCATCCTGCACCACCAACTGCCTGGCTCCTATGGCAGCTGCCCTGAACAAATACGCTCCCGTAGTCAGCGGTATTATGAGCACCATCCACGCTTACACTGGTGACCAGATGATTCTTGACGGTCCTCAGCGCAAGGGTGACCTCCGCCGCAGCCGTGCAGGCGCTATGAATATTGTTCCCAACAGCACAGGTGCTGCCAAGGCTATCGGTCTGGTAATCCCCGAGCTGAACGGTAAGCTCATCGGTAGCGCACAGCGCGTGCCCACTATGACTGGTTCCACCACTATCCTGGTTGCAGTCGTTAAGGGTAAAGATGTTACCAAAGAGGGTATCAACGCTGCTATGAAGGCTGCTGCAAACGAGAGCTTCGGTTACAACGAAGACGAAATCGTTTCTTCCGATGTTATCGGTATGAAGTTCGGTTCTCTGTTCGATGCTACCCAGACTATGGTCAGCAAGATCGACGACGACACCTATCAGGTACAGGTTGTTTCCTGGTACGACAACGAGAACTCTTACACTTCTCAGATGGTCCGCACCATCAAGTACCTCGCCGAGCTCAAATAATCAAGTCTCAGCATAAGCTAAAAACGGTCTCCTCCCGGGGACCGTTTTTTTGTGCCCTTCCCGCTGCAGCAGAAGCCCGAGCGATACAGCGCAGAAAAAGCTTTGCGCAGGGAACAGGGGTTCTATGTTCTCCCTGGCCCGGAGCAAAGCCTTTTTCGTAGCCAAGCGAGGGCATCCGTAAACCCGGATGATGCCAAGCGAGGGCGGTTAGCCGCTACAGGTTGAAGCGGAGGCCGATGTTGAGGGTGAAGTAGAGGGGGTTCTCTTTGTAGAGGGTCTGGGGGGCCTTGTCGTTCTTGAAGTACCAGGATAGGGTGGGCTCGGCGTAGATGCCAATCAGGTTGTTGAAGCGGTATTCTGCGCCCGGAGCGATGCCTGCGCTGAACATTACGGGGATCTCTCCCAGTTTGGTGTAGTTGCTGGGGAAGTTGGTGCTTTCGCGGCCCATAATGCACTTGGAGGCCATTCCGTATGCCGACCCGTACAGATCGAAGTGGGTGGTGTTCAGGAACTTGTACCCAAGACCCACGGGGATGCCCGCGTAGAGCAGATTCTGGTGGGCACCGGTGGGAGAGACCCAGGTACGAAGATAGGTAAACCGCAGCCCCGTCTCGGCGTAGAATTGGTTGGTAAGGTGGTATCTTAGAGATATGCCGCCGGAGACGGGGGCGGTGTAGTGATAGTTCAGTTCGGGGGAGCCCATAGAGTAGTACTTGTTGCCGTACTTGTCTACCTCATAGGCCAGCTGGTTGGGAGCGGCCTTGCTGTTGCTGCCGGCATTGGCAGCCAGGATGCCGGAGGCGCCCAGCGAGAAGCGCTTGAGTTGCCTGCTCACCGGCTCGGTCTTGGATTCGGAGGGCTCGTCTTTAATAATATAGATATCGCGCACGGTGTCTGACTTGTCGGCAGGCTGCGCGGATACGGTGTTGCTGTTCTGACTGGAAACGGTAGGCTCGTTCTGAGCCGCAGCGGTGTTTTCAGTGTTGGAATCGAAGATATTGTCGGTCTGGTTTCCGGCATCGGCCAGAACATCTTCCGGTTTGCTCTCGATGACTGTTATAGGCTCTGAAACAGCTTGTTTAACAGGCTTGTTACTACGAGCAAGATTACCCTTTGAAGGGGCTGCGGGAGAGGCGTTTGCGGGGGTATTGTCATTTGCGGCCACAGCCTCGGCCAGGTTGCTGCCGTTCACGGCCACCGCTTCGGACAGGTCGCTGTCATTTGCGGCCAGGTTGCTGCCGTTCACGGCGACAGCTTCTTCAGAAGCGACGCTCTTATCTTCCGGGGCACTTTCTACCACGGCCACTGCGTCATTCTTAGCTGTGTCCGTATCGGTTTTGCCGCCATTGCGGAGCAGCAGCGCGCCGCCGGCCACCACTGCAGCCAGCGAAGCGGCGGCAGCTATCCAGCGAAGCCCTTTGCGCTTCATAGGCACGGACCCGCCACCAGCGGCACCCGCGCCGGCTGCTGCGCCTGCGGCCAGCATCTTTTTCTTAAGCTCTTCGAAACTGCCTTCGGGAACCTGAGGAGCATAGTTCTCCAGCTTCTCGCGCAGCAGATCGGTCCAGTCTTTTTTCATATTATCGTTTTTCATATTTCTCAATCATCTCGGCCAAGTGTGCCTTGGCGCGGTAAAACCTCATTGCAGAGGCACTCTCTTTAATGCCCAGCAGGTGGGCGATGTCCTTGTGCGAAAACCCCTCAAACACAAACATATTCAGCACCGTTCGCTCTACATCCGGCAGGTCCAGGATCATATTGTACAGGTCCTCGTCTTTGATGCCGGCAATGCTGCCCGCCAGACTGTCGTCAGAAACGGCCTTGAGCGGCACTGTGTCTATCTCGTCCGCCTCGCGCACCGGATCCCTCTTGCGGAGGTACATCAGGCAGGTGTTTGCCATAATGCGGGCCAGCCACGCCTTGAGGCTGCCCGGACCGCGGTCTGTGAACTTGCTCCAGTTGGTATAGGCACTCACAAAGCCATCCTGGAACATATCCCGGGCCGTGTCCGCGTCACGCACGTAGCGCCTGCAGACCGAAAGCAGATATGCCCCGTCTTTTTTGTAGGCCTTTTCCAGTGCTTCTATACCATCCATTGCAATTCCAACTAGTTAAATGCAAATGTCGGCAAAATCTTACATAATTTTGTGTAAATTTGCGTTTATGAAAAGAAAATCAAACGATAAGAGCAGTGTAAAGAGCATAAAACGCAAGGTCAGTGCAGGCTTTGCGGTGATTGCCTTTATCTTGTTCTTTTCCAGCATAGTGTCGCTGTATGAGTTCACCCGTATGAACAGGGTCCTCACAGAGCAGATAGACGACAATGTGAACAGCGTGAATATAGGCCGCGACCTGATTATGCTCACTGAAGACTATAATCTGGAGGTGCTGAACGCCATTTCTGACTACGAGGGGGGCGAGGGGGCGCTGGCCAGCGGCCAGATCCATCCGGCCCAGAACCAGAAGTTTGTGGAGGAGTTCTCTCAGACTATGGAGGAGATGCGCCAGTCTTTCACCGGCCGCACCACTTTCAGCGAAAAGAACTATGCCGACAGCGTGCTGCTGGCCTACACCGCCTATATGCAGGTGCTGGGCGAGGGGCGTGACATTGTGCAGGAAGACAATGACACCCGCCAGGAGTGGTATTTCGAGCGGCTGCAGCCGTTTTATCTCAAGCTCAGGAATTATATTCAGAGTCTGACCAATGCCAGCCAGGAGGCCCTTATAGAGAATTCAAAGAAGGTGGACGCCACCTTTTACCGCAGCATCACTCCGGCCATCGCCTCTGTGGTGGTGGGGTTGCTGCTGGTGCTGCTTTTCAACTATTTCATCAATTTCTACCTGATAAATCCACTGATAAGGATAAGCCGCGGCATCCAGGGCTACCGCAGCTACAAAAAGAACTACAATGTTGAGGTAGACAACAACGGCGACGAGCTGGACCAGCTGAACGATAATGTACGCGACCTTATAGAAGACCACAAGTCGGTGCAAAAGTCATAAGGGCATATGAATTTAAGAGTCATATCCAAAAACATAGGCCTGGCACTGCTGGTAGATGCCGGCTTTATGTTTCTGTCGGCTGCCGTGGCGGCCTACTATCATTTTGACTCGTCGTTTGCGCCGCTGCTGCTAAGCGCGCTGCTGACCCTGACTGTGGGCATCCTCCCCATAATATTCGTGGGCAAGGGGCAGAACCGCATCACCAATGTAGAGGGGTTGCTGATACTGTTCCTGGCCTGGTTCCTCTCCTGCGTGTTCGGCCTGATGCCGTATGCTCTCTGGGGCGGAGAGTTCTCACTTGAAAACGCCTGGTTCGAGAGTGTCTCCGGCCTTACCGCCACCGGCGCCACCATCCTCCAGGATATAGAGTCGCTTCCGCGCGGCCTGCTTTTCTGGCGTCAGGCAACCCACTTCATAGGCGGCTTGGGCGTGGTGGTGTTTATGATGATAATACTCCCTTCGGCGGGCACTGTCAAGCTCAGAATGCGCCAGCTGGAGGTTTCCGACACTTCGGCAAGAGAATATAATTTCCGGTCCAACAAGATTGTGGGCGTGGTGCTCACGATTTATGTGTCGGCAATGGTGCTTTGTTCGCTGCTGTTTTTGCTGGCCGGAATGAATCTGTTCGAGTCGGTGACCAACGCCTTCAGCGTGGTGGCCACCGGCGGCTTCAGCACGCGCAATGCCTCCATAGGCGCCTTTGGTTCCAGGTGGATAGAACTCATAGCTATGTTCTTTATGCTGGTGAGCTCTATGCACTACGGCCTGCTTTACAGTTCTATCGTGGGCCGCAACCTGAATCTTTTCCGCAATCCTGTGGTCAAGTTTTTCTTTGCGTCGATAGGCATCGGCATTGTGCTGATTTTCTCTGCGCTGATGATTTCCGGCACCTACACCAATCCGCTGGAGGCGCTGCACCAGGCGGCCTTTAACGTGATTTCGCTGGGATCTTCAACCGGTATGGCCACGGTGGACACTTCTGTGTGGCCGCCTTTCTGTATGATGATCCTGCTCTATTTTTCTATGCAGTGCGGATGCTCCGGCTCCACCACCGGCGGTGTCAAGGTAGACCGCATCTGGCTGCTGTTCAGGGCAATGCGGGCTCAGATAGTGCGCACCATCCACCCCAATGCAGTGGTGCGTGTCAACTGGAACGGCAGCGCCGCAGAGGTCGGTATGATCAATTCTGTGACGGCCTATGTGGTGATGTATTTCATCATTCTGCTCTTTTGCGCCACCTTCTATTCTGCCTGCGGAATGGATATGGTGGATTCATTTACCGGCAGCTGCGCCTGCGTGAGCAATGTGGGTCCCGCCTTTGGCACTATCGGCTCCCTTGAAAATTATTCCCAGGTGCCCACGGTGGCCAAGCTGATGATGGGTCTGGAGATGATAGTGGGCCGTCTTGGATTCTACGCGGCGTTCAGCATTTTTGCAATCAGAAGACATTAGGATATGGCAGCGGGGAGTTTTGTGAAGGAGATGACGGACAATCTGGGTTTCACGCCTACTGAAGACCAGAGCCGGCTGTTTGCCGCCCTGGAAGAGTTTGGCGGCGACCCGGCATCGGACATTATGGTGGTGGCGGGCTATGCCGGCACCGGCAAGACCAGTGCCATAGCCGCCTTTGTAAAGACGCTGCATCAGCATAAATATAAATATGTGTTGCTGGCCCCGACCGGCCGTGCGGCCAAGGTCCTGAGCGGCTTCACCGGCCATCAGGCCTACACAATCCACAAGCATATCTACCGCCAGAAGTCGCTCCGCGCCGGGTTCGGCAAGTTTTCGCTGGACATCAACCGCTCGCGCGACACATTCTTCATTATAGACGAGTCGTCGCTGATAACAATAGACGATGGCGGCGGCAACGTGTTTGGCAGCGGCGACCTGCTGCAGGACCTGGTGGGCTATGTGCGCAGCGGCATCGGCAACAAGATGATTTTTGTGGGGGACCGCGGCCAGCTGCCGCCCGTGGGGATGGACGCCAGCCCGGCGCTGGACATAGATTTTATGCAGACCGCCTTCGGGCCGGTGCACAGCGCCGACCTTACCACGGTGATGCGCCAGGCGCAGCAGAGCGGCATCCTGCACAACGCCACCATACTGCGCGAGATGGAGCGGCAGGGGCATCTGGAGCGACCCAGGCTGGAGTTGGAGGGATTTGACGATGTGTGCAGGGTCTCCGGCAGCGAGCTGATAGAGAGTATGAGCGACGCCATTTCGCGCTACGGCCTGGACGACGTGGTGGTGCTGACCCGCAGCAACAAGCGGGCAAACCGCTACAACGCCGGCATCCGCGCCAGCGTCCTCTACCGCGAAGAGCAGCTGACCCGGGGCGACAAGCTTATGGTGGTGAAGAACTGCTACCAGTTTCTGGAGAAACTGGACGACGAAGATTTTTTCGTGGCCAACGGCGATATGGCCCGGCTGCAGAAGATTTCCCGCTACGAAGAGCGCTACGGGCTCCATTTTGCCCAGGCGACGCTCTCTTTCCCCGACTATGACAATCTGGAAATCACTGCCAAGATTATTCTGGATACACTTTCCAGCGAGGCGGCGGCCCTCACCGCAGAGCAGCAGGAGGCCCTTTTCGAGGGCGTCTGGGCCGATTACGATGATATCACCGTAAAGAAAAAACGATACGAGGCGGTGCGTGAAGACAAATATTTCAACGCGCTGCAGGTGAAATATGCCACCGCCATCACCTGCCATAAATCGCAGGGCGGGGGATGGCCCTGCGTATATATCGACAACCCTTTCTGGGGGCCGGAAGTCACGATTGACGATATAAAATGGTTATATACTGCAATTACCCGTGCCACCGAAAAGGTTTTTTTCGTAAATTTCCCTGATAATTGTTTTAAACAGTAAAAGATATGTCTCTCTATTGGGTCCTTTTTATTGGAATATCGCTCCTGAGCTTTATTGTTCAGTCTATGCTGCAGTCCAGGTTCAACCAATATTCGCAGATTCCCATTGACGGCGGTCTCACCGGCCGCGACGTTGCAGAGCGGATGCTGCGCGAGCACGGCATCTATGACGTGCAGGTGACTTGCATCCCCGGCGCTCTTACAGACCATTATGATCCCACCAAGAAAACGGTGAATCTGAGCGAGGCGGTGTACGGCTCCAACAGTGTGATGGCGGCTGCCGTTGCGGCGCACGAATGCGGCCACGCAGTGCAGCACGCGGTGGGTTATCTTCCCCTTAAGATGCGCAGCGCGCTGGTGCCGGTGGTGAGCTTCTCAAGCAAGATTATGATTTGGGTGCTGCTGGCCGGAATGCTGCTGCTCAAGGTCTTCCCGGGCCTGATGCTGGCCGGCATTGCGCTGTTTGCCCTTACCACCCTGTTTTCTGTGGTGACGCTTCCGGTAGAGATAAACGCCTCCAGCCGTGCCCTGGCCTGGCTTAACCAGACCGGCATCACCAATTATTCCAATCATCCTTACGCCCAGAAAGCGCTGCGCAGTGCCGCCTATACCTATGTGGTGGCCGCCCTCTCTTCTCTGGCAACACTCTTTTATTATATAATGCTTTTCACCGGCGGAAGCCGCAGATAATATGAAGAAACTCTTCCTGACACTTGCCCTGACGCTGCTTTGCTGCAGCGCCGCATTTGCCCAGAAAAAAGCCCTTACAGACGAGCAGATAGCCTCCGGTCTCCTTCCGGAAGGAATCCTGAATACCCGTCCGGCGCCCGCCTCTGACAAGATGATGCGGCCGCAGCCGATGCCGGAAATGGTCAAGGGGTGGGAAAACCCCACTTATTCTCCCGACAAGAGATATATCGCCTATACTCTGAACGGCGATTTGTATTCGGTTGAGGTGGCCACCAAAAAGACCGTGCGCCACACCACCGACGGCAATTCGGTGATAAACAACGGATGGGCTTCGTGGGTCTATTACGAAGAGATTTTCGGGCGGCCGAGCCGCTACCGCGCCTTCTGGTGGAGTCCCGACAGCAAGGTGATTGCCTTCTATCGTTTCGACA
>JAFRRR010000089.1 GCA_017428035.1 Bacteroidales bacterium
GGAAGTGGTTTATACCGACGGCACCTGTTATGTGATGAATACCGACAGTTTCCGCCACGTAACGACAGGCCCTACAACCTATGCAACCATTTTCGACGGAGAAAGTTATGACGCCCGCGAGGACAAGGATTATATTTGGGAGCCCGGAGTTCCGGCAGGGCTTATGGACAAGGAATGGGCTTGGGCACACAACACCGATGATCCCACGGGCAAGATGTGCGCTGCCAGGGTTGAACCCATCCAGATAGTGGAGGAACTCAAGCCGACATTCGTGGC
The DNA here is from genome assembly GCA_017428035.1 of Bacteroidales bacterium. Lineage (GTDB taxonomy): Bacteria > Bacteroidota > Bacteroidia > Bacteroidales > UBA932 > Equibacterium. The sequence continues at coordinate 277 of JAFRRR010000089.1, forward strand.
TGAGCCGCAGCCCGGCATCTATACATTTGACGCCGGCCGCAACCTTGCGGGCTGGGTGGCCATCAAGGTCCGCGGAAATGAGGGCGACACAGTGCGGCTCTTCTTTGCCGAAACTCTCCGAGAGGATGGCAGCGTGAACCAGGACAACCTGCGCAACGCCAAATCCAACGACAACTATACCTGCCGAGGTGGCGGAGAGGAGTGCTGGGAGCCAGCCTTCACATACCACGGCTTCCGTTATTTCCAGGTCGAAGGACTTGGATATAAGCCTGCTGCTGAAGATTTCACCGTCAAGGTGGTCCGTACCGGCGTGCGCACCATAGGTCAGTTTGCCTGCGCAGACCCTCTGGTAAACGATATTCACAGAATAATTGTCAACACCGAGTCCTCCAATCTGCACAGTGTGCCCACCGACTGCCCGCAGCGTGACGAGCGTATGGGCTGGCTCAACGACCTCACGGTGAGCCACGAGATTGCGGCATACAACTATGATATGGCCCGCTTCTTTTCAAAGTTTGCACAGGATATCACCGACACCCAGGACGAGGAAGGGACCATCACCTGCGTGGCACCGTTCCGCTTCGGAATGCGCCCCGCCGACCCGGTGAGCGCATCGTATCTGCTGATGCCGTTCCACGCCTATGAATTCTACGGCAACCGCCACGCAATAGCCGACTATTTCGAGGGAATGCGCGCTTGGACCGATTACTTGCGCTCCCGCACAAAGGACGGTATCGTGCAGTATAGTTATTATGGTGACTGGTGTCCGCCCAGGGATTATCTGATGGATCCCAACGGCAGCGGCGTTTCCCGCGACACTCCGGGTCTGCTGATGTCCACCGGATATCTCTTCCTATGCGAAGGCCTCATCTCAAAGATGGCAGCCATATTGGATATGCCCGACGTTGCAGCGCAATACAAGGCCTACGCCGATGCCACCAGGGCTGCATTCCAGAGGGAATACTGGCGAGAGGATGTCGGCGGTTACGCCTCCAACAACCAGGCCTGCAACGCCTTTGCCCTATATCTTGGGATTCCGGATGAAAAACAGGCTGCCAGGGCAGTGGCCAATCTTGTGGCCGATGTCCGGGACAAGGGCCACCACCTGACCACCGGCAACCTCTGCACCAAATATGTGCTGGATGTCCTTGCCGACTATGGATATGTGGACGATGCCTGGAAAATCGTGACCCAGACTACCTATCCCAGCTGGGGATTTATGCTCAGCAAGGGTGCCACCACCGTATGGGAGCGCTGGGAATACCTCACCGGCGATGCGATGAACTCCCACAACCACCCGATGATGGCGTCGGTGGATGCCTGGTTCTACCGCTATCTGCTGGGCATCGAGCCACAGACGGAGCATCCGGGGTTCGAGGTATTCAGCCTGAAACCCTATCCGCCCACTGGACTGGCGTGGGCCGAAGGTTCTTTGGAGACAGTCAAGGGCACTGTCCGCAGCGCCTGGAAGCGCTCGGGCCGCAACTTCTCATGGTCGGTGGATATTCCGGCCAACACCAATGCCGACGTCAGTGTCCCGGCAGCCAGCGCCGCCGGCGTCACCGTCAACGGCAAACGCGTCAAGGCCATTCAGGAGGCTGGATATGCCACATTCTCACTGGGTGGAGGTCATTACGAAATCAAAAGCAAAATATAATTATGAGAAAGATTCTTCTAGTGGTCTTTTGTTCGGTATTGCTGCTGTCGGCCCGTTCCTGCAACAACGAGCCCGAGTACATAATACCGGAAGACCCCAACAAGGAGCAGGAAAAGCCCGATGACAAACCCGACCCGGTGGTTGACCCCGTCAAGGTCAATCCCAGCAGCGTCGGGGACATTGTGGGTGTGGACCATTTCGGCAGAGCCTTTGACCGCAACGGCGGCTTCAGGGAAGACCGGCAGGTGGGGTTGTTCTTCTGGCCGTGGATAGGCCAGCCATATGCAACCGGCGTATATGATGCCACCAAGATTCTGCAGATGGAGGATGGCCTCAACATACTGTTCCATCGCTACGATGATGTGATAAGCCCCAACGGGCAGGCCCACTGGTGGGGCGAGCCGCTGTGGGGTTATTACAACTCCATTGACGAGTGGGTGCTGCGCAAACAGATGCAGATGATAACTATGGCCGGTGTGGATTTCATCTTTTTTGACCATACCAACGCCGTCATCTACGATGATGTGGTGCTGCTTGTGTGCAAGGTGATCACCGATATGCAAAAGGAGGGGTGGAATCCGCCAAGAATCGTGAGCTACACCCACACACGCTCTTTCCAGACGGTGCGTGGTCTCTACAATCTGCTCTACAAGCCGGGCCGCTATCCCGATGCCTGGTATTATTACGAAGGCAAGCCGCTTATCATTGCCTACACCGACCCCAACGATGATAACCAGGGCGACTCTTCGTATGAGCCGGGTACCCTTGAACCAGAAATTCTGGATTTCTTCCACTTCTTCAAGCCCAACTGGCCGTCCGACCCTACATATCCAAACGGTTTCACCTGGATAGAGTGGAAGTTCCCGCAGCCGTACCACACCGAATCCAAGATGATGAATGTGACAGTGGCCAGCCACCCTATGGTACCGATGTCGTTCTCGCTGACCCGTGAGAACTGGATCAACTGGGGCCGCGGCTGGAGTCCGTCACTCAGGCAGAATATTGCAGAAGACGTGGACAAGGGGACATTCTTCCAGACCGAGTGGGACGAGGCCATCAAAGCAGATCCGCCTATGGTTTCGGTGGGCGGTTGGAACGAATGGATCGCCTACAAGCAGCTCTATGACGGCGAATATATGCTCTGCGATGCCGCAAGCAAGGAATATTCCCGCGACATCGAGCCCATGAAGGGCGGCTATCAAGATGCCTTTTACCTGCAGCTGATACGCAACATCCGCCGCTACAAAGGTTCTTCGGAGGGCTTGCGCCCCGCACAGGCAGAGCACACAATAGACATTACGGGCGACGCGTCGGCCTGGAAAGACATTACCTATGTGATGAACAACACCGACGCAGCCTTCATTGCCCGCAACTGCTACGGAAATTCCCAGAAAGTACACTATGCACAACCGGCTCCCACCGACAAGCTGGTTGAGGTGCGCGTGGCCCACGATGCCAATAATATCTACTTCTATATCAAGGGCAAAGAGGCTTTCTCCATGCCGTCTATGAAAGAGAACTGGCTAAATATCCATATAGGTTGCGGCGAGGTTGCCACCAAGGCCTGGGAGAGCTATGATTATGTAATCGGCCGTGACATCAATGGAGACAAGGCCTCCGTGGAGAAATTCAACGGCAAGGGTTATCAGACCTGCGATGCCGGCAAGGCGACCATAATCCGCAATAAGGACATGATCCAGCTGGCCGTGCCCCGCAGCTCCGTAGGCCTCGGCAGCGAGAAGCAGTTCTACTTCAAGGTCGCTATGGGCGTCGAGAATCCTTCAAACATAATGAACACCTACACATCGGGCAGCGCTATGCCTATGGGCCGCCTGAGCTATATGTACATAATGAATAACTAACCAAAATATCCACCTATGAAAGCCAAATTAGCATGTTTTCTGCTGATGGTGACGATGGCATTCGGCATCGCCGCCGCACAGGATCGCGGCCTCACGGTAAGTGGTGTCATCAGCGATCCTCAGGGAGAACCTGTTCCCGGCGTGGTTGTCCAGATCCAGGGCACCACGCAAGGTGTGACAGCCGATGCTTCGGGCCATTATTCCATTAATGTGCCGTCCGGGCAATCGACCCTCATTTTTACCTGTATGGGCTATCAGACCCAGGATATCCCGGTTGCCGGCCGTTCTACAATCAATGTCACGATGGTAGAAGAGGCTTCGGAGCTGGAAGAGACTGTGGTTGTGGCCTACGGTCAGCAGCGCAAGGAGAGCGTTGTGGCAGCCGTATCCAGCATTCCCGCTACAGGTCTTAAGCAAACCCCCGCCTCCAACCTGGGTATCGCCCTGGCCGGCCGTCTGCCGGGCCTTACGGTACTCCAGCGTTCCGGTGTGCCGGGCGGCGAGCAGATGAACTTCTACATCCGCGGCGCCTCCACGGTCAACGGTCAGTCTCCTCTGATTCTGGTGGATGGCGTGGAGCGTGACTTCACGGCGCTGGACCCCCGCGAGGTTGAGACCATCACCGTGCTCAAGGACGCCTCCGCGACAGCCGTCTACGGTGTGCGCGGTGCCAACGGTGTCATCCTGGTCACTACCCGTCGTGGTAAATCTGGTGCGCCGGTGATTGATGTCACAATGGAGCAGTCGTTCCAGAATCCCACCCGCATGCCCGAGATGGTATCGGCCTACGACTACGCGCTGCTGCGCAACCAGGTCGAATTCCAGAACAACCGCCCCGCAATTTACGACGATGTGGCGTTGGAACACTACCGCACAGGAGACTACCAGGTGCTCTATCCTACACGTAATTTCGTGAAGGAGTTCATCCAGGCCAACAGCCCGATGCAGAGGGTCAACGTGAATATCAGCGGCGGTACGGAACGTATGCGCTATTTCACCACGGTGGGCTATCTGCACCAGAGAGGTATCTTCCGCACGGAGCCGTTTGAAGAGTATGACTACGACCCGACCTCCAAGGCCGACCGCGTGAACTTCCGTTCCAACTTCGACATTGACGTTACCTCCAGCCTGAGGATGTTTCTCAACATCAGCGGCTATATGCAGGCAAAGAATGACCCGGTGGTGGTTCCCAACAACGGCGCATATCTGAACGACGTGAACGGTTATTCCATCGTGATCAGTTCGTTGGTCATCACGCCGAACAATGCTTTCAACGATGTGACCCCCGACGGCGAGGTTCTGACCTCTTCCATCAAGAGCACGGGCTCCACCACCAACAACGTCCCGTATGGTATGTTGAACCGCTCCGGTTTCCGCAATACCCAGACAAACCAGGTGACAGCGACTCTCGGTCTGGAGCAGCAGCTGGACTTCATCACGCAGGGCCTGTCTGCGAAGATTGTGATGTCCTATGATGCATTCTCAAGCAATCAGCAGGTCCGCCAGCGTTCCTTCCAGCTCTATGAGGCGGTGGAAGATCCTGAATCTCCCGACGGGGTGAGGTATGATAAGACAGGCTCTATGACCAACAGCCCGCTTAGCGATGCCCAGTATCAGAGTTTCAACAACCTCTTCAACGTGGATGCCTCCCTCAACTATGCAAGGTCATTCGGCTTGCACGACGTTACGGGCATGTTCCTGTTCAACCGCTATCGCAGGGTCATCAACATTCAGCTGCCTTATAATTACATCGGTTTCGTGGGACGTGCTACTTATGCATATATGAACCGCTATCTGGCAGAGGTCAACTTTGGTTACAACGGTTCCGAGCAGTTCGCCCCCGGCAAGAAGATGGGTTTCTTCCCCTCGCTCTCGCTGGGTTGGATATTCTCCGAGGAGCCGTGGATGAGACAGCAGGATGTGATCACCTTCGGTAAGGTTCGCGCATCTTACGGCCAGGTCGGTAACGACAATATGAACGGTTCCCGTTTCGCCTTCCTGACGCTCTGGAGCGGCAGTTACGAGTCCCAGATTGGTAATATGGAACTGACCTGGGAGAAAGCCTCCAAATACAACCTTGGCCTGGAACTCGGTCTCTGGCACGACTTGCGCCTCGAGACCGATGTGTTCTACGAAAGGCGCAACAACATCCTGATTCCCGCGGCCGGCCTTGTGCCTACCGGAGTGTTCGGAACAGGCGGCGTGTATGTTTCAGGCATACTGCCCAAGGTCAATGCCGGTCAGATTGAAAACAAAGGTTTTGAGACCAGCTTGAGCTATTCCAAGGTGTTCTCCAAAGATTTCAGGCTCGACGCAAGGGGCAACGTGGCGTTCAGCCGAAACAAGGTGCTCTATCTGAGCGAGGTGCTCCTGCCCGAAGATTATGCAGTGCGTCTGCGCAGCACCGGATTCCGTATGGGTCAGAACTTTGGTTATGAGACCGCAGGTTTCTTCAACAGCGAGCAGGAAATCATCGACTGGTACGACCAGAGCGGTACGGGTGCGGTGCCCCAGCCCGGTGACCTCAAGTATGTGGACAAAACGGGCGATGGTTATGTGGATGAGCACGACATGGTGCCCATCGGCAATCCCGAGGTGCCCGAATGGAACTTTGGATTCGGCGTGAGTGTCCAGTACAAGGGATTCGACTTCAGCATGATGTGGCAGGGCGCGGCAGGTCGAAGCTACTATCTTACCGGCCAGCGCATATGGGAGACCTACAACTTCAACGAGTGGCACAAGGAAGCCTGGAGCCAGGAGCGTCTGGATGCAGGGCTGCCCATCACATATCCCCGACTTGAACCCGGTAGCAACGCCAGCAAGATCATGTCCGATTTCTGGCTTGTGAACGGCGACTATCTCCGCCTGAAGAACATAGAACTCGGCTACAGTCTGCCTCTGCGCTGGACCAGAAATATCCGCGCTGATCAGATTCGCTTCTATGTCAACAGCCTCAACCTGCTGACATTCGACAATTATCCGGTCAAGTATCAGGATCCTGAGCAGAACAACGAGTTGCTCTATCCGGTATTCTCGACCTACAACATCGGTCTCAATATCTCCTTCTAAATGAGAAAGTGCTATGAAAAAGACTGTATATATACTTCTTATTGCGATGATATCCCTTTGCGGATGCAACAAGATACTTGAAAAAACCCCAGACGGGCAGATTACCCTTGACAAGGTGCTCAGCAACCGGGACAGGAGTATGGGCCTGACAACGGCGGTCTATAATGAAATCTATACTCACAGAGACCAGATAGCGTTTGTAATGAACCCTTTCGACTGCCTTACCGACAATGCTTTCTGGGCAGGACCTTACGATGCTTACGACTGGCACAACGGCACGCTGTCGCTTTCGAATCCCGTGATCACCTGGGACTGGAGCGCCCCTGCCGAACAGCTGTGGCCCGACTTCTGGCGCGGGATACGGCTTGCCAACAATGCGATAAAATATCTGCCGCAATCAACTGTTCTCACGGACCAGGAGATTGAGACCTGGGTGGCCGAAGCCCGTGTGCTCCGTTGCTGGTATTACATGTGGCTTTTGGAATTCTACGGCCCGATGCCTTGGATAGAGGAGCCTTTCGACGCCTCCTACAAAGACTGGTCAAGCCTGGAGCGCCCCACATTCGACTGGATTGCAGACAAGATATCTGATGAACTTATGGATGTGGTTCAATCCGGCATCCTTCCCAACCGCCAAAGCGCCAACGAGGCGCGCCGCGTAAGCAACGGCGTGGCAAAGGCTATCCGGGCGAGGGTGTATCTGTTCAATGCCAGTGAGCTTTACAATCCCGAGCACAATCGTGCAAAGTGGCAGAAGGCTGCCGATGCGGCGCAGGATGTGCTCAATATGAGTGAATATGAGCTTGTGCCCATGAGTGACTATAAAAAGTTGTTTGTGAGCAACTTTACAGATGAGATTCCCGAAATCATCTGGCGTTCCTGGGCCGACAACAGCCACATAAACAACACCAACTGCGTGGATGTCGGCCCCTATCCGTATACTTCCATCTCTCACGTCTGGAGTTGCGGTGAGTCGCCGACTCAGGAGCTGGTGGACTGCTTTGAGATGACCAATGGGGCAATGCCGGTGACCTACGACGATGCCACCCACCTTAATGTGACTGTGACTCCCGAAGCTGCCGAATTGGGATACAGCGAAGACAAAGGCGGCGACCCTTATGCAAACCGCGATGCCCGCTTCTATATCGACATCCTCTACAACGGTGCCGACTATGGCGTGCCTTACAACTGCTCGCAGAACTACATCATTGAAACATTCGTCGGAGGACGAAACGGTTTCAACGAAGTGATATCACAGGGGGCAAACCGCTCCTGCACCGGATATTATAGCCGCAAAGACAAGTATATCAATTACTGGGGCCCTGACGGTGGTTATTCCAAGATAGGTGTCCACTGGGTATTCTTCCGTCTGGCGGAGTTCTATCTGAACCTGGCAGAGGCACAGTGCGAGCTGGGCGACTATGCAAATGCCGCACGTTCGCTGAACAAGATCCGTCAGAGAGCAGGTCAGCCCGCAATCGAAGATGTTCCCGGCTATCAGGCAAATTACGATTTCCTGATGCCGCGCATCCGCAACGAACGCCGCGTCGAGTTCTGTCTGGAGCAGGGCCGCTTTATGGACCAGCGCCGCTGGAAGATTCTCTCCGAAACCAACCGTTTCGTGACCGGTATGCGCATCACCAAAGAGGATGACGGTTCATTCTCATACGAGAGGCGCAAGATCCGCGACTATCAGTCCTATACCGACA
>JAFRRR010000016.1 GCA_017428035.1 Bacteroidales bacterium
AGGTCGGTCACGAAAGTGTCGCCGCCCGGCAGCTCAGGGGCGAAAGACACCTTGTGTATGGGATAGATGGCATTCAGCTCCTGCACCAGTTTGATGTCGGGCATGCGCACGTATGCCGGGTTCTGGGCGCCCACCTCGCTCGGGTTGATAAAGGGGCCTTCCAGGTGGATGGCGGGCATCTTGACGCCCTTGCCGTTGTATTTGGCAATGGAAGAGAAGGCGTCCTGCAGGGCTTCTTCCGACTGGGTCAGGGTGGTGGGAAGCATCATCGTGACACCCTCCTTGAGCTTGTTGAGCCCGATGGTGTTGACGCCTTCCACAACGCCGTCGGTAAAATCGCAGTTGTTGCGGCCGTGGCAGTGGATGTCAATCAGGCCGGGGATGGCTGTCAGGCCGTCGGCATTGATGGTGAGATCGGCATCGGGCAGGCTTTCGCCCGGAGTGAGGACGCTGTAGATGATATTGTCTTTGAATAGGATGCTTCCGTGCTTTACTTCGAAGCCGGGGGAGGCGATGTTGCAGTCCCTGATAAGTGTGCGCATTGTCTTATGCAGATTAGTTGCACAAAAATAATAAAAAAAACTTATTCGAGGCACAGCGGCCTGGTTTTCAAGTAGCTGATAACTTTGGCTATCTCGTTGTAGAAAGGTGTGTCTTCTTTTATGAAAGGCTGTATGGCGCGGATGTCCACGTAAATGCGGCGGGAGGTTTGGCACATACTGTCCGTAATGCCTAGGATGTCGGATGCCTGCGCCAGGGCAATAAACTGAACGGCCATCACCTGGAATACGTTTTCGATGACCTGGGAGCAAAGCAGCTGGGAGTTTGTTCCCATAGACACGATGTCCTGGTTGTCATTGTTGTTGGGGATGCTGTGCACATAGTTGGGCATAGCCAGTGTCTGGCATTCAGCCGTGGTGGAAGTGGCGGTGAACTGGCAGGCCTGCATACCGTAGTTGAGGCCCAGGACGCCGGCATTCAAGAAAGGAGGGAGGATGCCGTTGATGCGGTCGTGGAACAGATAGTTCAGCTGCCTTTCTGCAGTCATTGCCAGGCGGACCATAACCGTTTTAAGCTGGTCGGCCTCAAGGGAGATGTAGTCTCCGTGGAAATTGCCGCCGTGGTATATATTCCCGGTGTCAGGGTCCACAATCGGATTGTCGCAGGCAGAGTTCAACTCGTTTTCAAGAACCTGCTCCGCATTCAGGATGGTGTCCAGTACAGGCCCCAGAATCTGTGGTGCGCACCGCAGGGAATAATAAGCCTGTACCTTGTGCTCAAACACCTTTTCGCTGTGGGGACCGTCGTAGAGGGCATTCTCGCGTTTGCGCATACAGCTGCTCGAAGCGGCCAGAGCACGCATTCTGGCGGCTATGACCTGCTGCCCCCTCTGGCGGCGCACCTCGTTGAGCGGCTCTGCCATAAGGTCGTCGTAAGACGATGCTATCTCATTCATCCATACTGCGGCAAGGGTGGCCCAGTCCAGCAGTTTGCGGGCATCCAGCAGGTTCACTATGCCGATGCCGGTCATCACGGAAGTGCCGTTGGTCACCGAAAGCCCTTCCCGGATATGTATCTGTATCGGTTTCAGGCCGGTCTCGGCCATAATTTGGGCTGTGGGACGCCAGGCGCCTTTGTACTGCACCTGGCCCTCTCCGATAAGGGTAAGGGCAAGATGGGCCAGCTGCACCAGGTCGCCGCTTGCGCCCACGCTGCCGTGACGTGGTATGAACGGGATGATGTCGCGGTTAAGAAACTCGGTGAGCAGCTCCACCACTTCCGGATGGATGCCGGAACGGCCCTGTAAGAAGGTGCCTATGCGGGCCAGGATTGCCATACGCACCTGGTCGCGGTTCAGAGGCTCTCCGGCCCCGCAGGAATGGCTGCGGATGATGTTGTACTGAAGCGCCTTGAGGTCTTTGTCCTCTACACGCCACTGAGCCATAGGACCGAAACCGGTATTTATGCCGTAAATGACCTTGTCGGCCGAAAAAGATTTCAGAAATTCGTAGCTGCGCCTTACGCGAAGCATATCGTCTTCAGATGGGGAAAAGCTCCTTTTCCCTTCCAGAATGTCTGCTGCCTGTGCTATTGTGATTCTGCCCATAGTGCAGTTAAAAAATTTTAATCCACAAATGTATGGAAATATTTAGTATTTTTGCACGATATACCATATTTATCCAGCTACACGATATGTATAAGGGAAAAACTAATCGCAGTGATGCGCCTGCCCCCGGAAAGAGTGCTCCCGCAGGGAAGCGCCCCGCAGCAGGACGCCGTTCAGACAGCGCCCGCAGCAGCGCTTCGTCCCGCACAAACCGTCCCGAGCGCGCAGGCAAATTCGGCCGCTCAGAACGCACAGAGCGCTCAGAAGGGAAGCCGTATGCCCGCCAGGCAGCCGGCCGCGGCAAATACTTCACACCCAAGTCCGTCCGCAAGGCGGCGGAGACGCCCAAGGCCGACAACGGCGAGGTCCGTCTCAACAAGTTCATAGCCAACTCCGGCATTTGCTCCCGTCGCGAGGCCGACACCTACATCCAGGCCGGTCTGGTGACCATAAACGGCAAGATCGTGACCGAACTTGGCACCAAGGTCCAGCCGGGCGACGATGTCCGCTTCAACGGAGAGCGCCTCAAGGGAGAGCAGAAGGTTTATCTGGTGATGAACAAGCCCAAAAACTATGTCACCACAATGAGCGACCCGCACGCAGAGCATACCGTTATGGAGCTGATATCCAAGGAGAAATGCCCTCAGAGAGTGTTCCCCGTGGGCCGCTTGGACAAGGCCACCACGGGTGTGCTGCTGTTTACCAACGACGGCCCTCTGGCAGAGAAACTGATGCACCCCGCCTACGAGACCCGCAAGATTTACCAGGTAGATCTGGACAAGAATCTCAAGGGCAACGATTTTATGGCTATTTTGGAGGGCATCAAACTCGAAGATGGCCAGATTGCCGCCGACAAACTCTCTTATGTGGATGACGACAAGAGCAAAGTCGGCATAGAGATCCACAGCGGCCGCAACCGCATCGTACGCCGTATTTTCGAACACCTTGGCTACAAGGTCCGCAAGTTGGACCGCGTATATTTCGCCGGTCTGACCAAGAAAAACCTCAAGCGCGGCCAGTGGCGTTTCCTCACAAACGAAGAGGTCAATTTCCTGTTGATGGGAGGGGAGAGGTAAATGTCAGAGAACAAGCACAAGTCGGGTTTCGTGAATATCGTGGGTAACCCCAACGTGGGCAAGTCCACCCTTATGAATGCGCTGGTGGGCGAGAGGCTCTCCATTGTCACATCCAAGGCCCAGACCACCCGTCACCGCATTATGGGCATCGTGAACGGCGATGACTACCAGATAGTTTATTGCGACACCCCCGGCATCCTGAAGCCGAAATACGGCCTTCAGGAGAGTATGATGGGTTTTGTGGATGCCGCAATCGGCGATGCCGACGTCATTCTGTATGTGACCGACACGGTGGAAAAGCCCGACAAAAACGAAGAATACATCAGCCGGCTGTCCACAGTGGCCTGCCCGGTGGTGCTGGTCATCAACAAGATAGACAAGAGCGACCAGACACAGGTGGCCGAGCTGGCCGCCTGGTGGAAGGAAAGGCTGCCCAAGGCGGACATTTTTGCCGCTTCGGCGCTGGAAGGTTTCAACGTGACGCCCATTTTCGACCGGATTCGCGAGCTGCTTCCCGAAAGCCCAGCCTGGTACGACAAGGACGTCTTTACCGACCGCAGCCTCCGCTTTTTCGCCTCCGAGATTATCCGCGAGAAAATCCTTGAGAATTACGACAAGGAGATTCCCTATTGCACCGAGGTGGTGATAGAGGAGTTCAAGGAGAGTGAAGAGCGTTACGACATCCGCGCCGTGATAAACGTGATGCGCGACTCCCAGAAGGGCATCGTGATAGGCAAGGGCGGTTCTGCCCTGAAACACACCGCCACCGCTGCCCGCATCGAGATGGAGCATTTCTTCCAGAAGAAGGTGTTCCTCACAACATTTGTAAAGGTAGAAGAGAACTGGCGCGACGACCGTCGTATGTTGCGCCGCTTTGGATATATACAGGACTAAGTTATGAGCGAAGAGATAGAAGATATCGTTAAGGAAGAATCTGCAGAAGAAGTGCAGGAAGAGGTTCAGCAGGAGGAGACTGCAGCGGCAGCCCCGGAGAAACTGTCGCGCAAAGAGCAGAAGTTCAACCGCGTGATAAACGCCGGCGAGAACCGCTACAAGCTGCCCGGAATGTTCAAGGACTGGTTCCTTGACTACACCTCCTATGTGCTTCTGGAGCGTGCCGTGCCCTATATAGAAGACGGTCTGAAGCCGGTTCAGCGCCGCATTATGCACACTCTCAAGCTTAACGAAGACGGCAAGTACCACAAGGTGGCCGGCATCGTGGGTGACACTATGAAATATCACCCCCACGGCGACGCTTCTATCTACGACGCGCTGGTATCCATCCAGCAGAAAGAGCTCCTGATAGACGGCCAGGGCAACTGGGGTAACATCCTCACCGGCGACAAGGCCGCGGCTATGCGTTATATAGAGGCAAAGCTCAGCAAATTTGCCCTTGAAGTGGTCTACAACCCCAAAATCACCGAGTGGGAATATTCCTACGACCGCAACAACCTGGAGCCGGTGTGCCTGCCGGTCCGCTTCCCGCTGCTGCTGGCGCAGGGCACTATGGGCATCGGCGTCGGCCTCAGGGTCGAGATACTTCCCCACAACTTCAACGAACTGATAGATGCCTCTATCGCCGCCCTGCGCGGCAAGGAGGTGGATATATATCCCGACTTCCCCACGGGCGGCATCGCCGACTGCTCCAAATATAACGGCGGGCAGCGCGGTGGACGCGTGAAGGTGCGCGCCACCATCACCAAGCGCGACAAGCGCACCCTGGTGATAGAGGACATCCCTTACGGTGAAACCACCCGCAGCGTCATAGATTCTATCATCGCCGCCAACGACCGCGGGAAAATCAAAATCAAGAAGGTTGACGACTACACCGCCGAGAAGGCCGAGATAGTGATTCAGCTGGCGCCGGACATCTCTCCCGACAAGACCATAGACGCGCTGTACGTTTGCACCAAGTGCGCCGTGAGCCTCTCTCCCAACGCCGTGGTGATCAAGGACGGCCGTCCGGAGTTTATGTCGGTGAACGAGATTCTCAAATACAGCGCTTTCCACACCCGCGACCTCTTTGAGAAGGACCTGAACGTGCAGCTGGGCGAGCTGGAAGACGACTGGCACAGGATTTCGCTGGAAAAGATATTCTTCGAGAACAAGATATACCGTGTGCTGGAAAACGATGCCATCACCTGGGAAGCACAGGTAGATGACGTCACCGCCGCAATGAAAAAGTTTGAGCATCTGGTCAAGCGCGAAATCACAAAAGATGACATCCTGAAGCTGGTGGAAAAGCCGGTGCGAAAGATTTCCAAGTTCGACATTAAGGCGGCCGACGAAAAGCTGCTCTCGATAGAGAAGCAGATGGAGCAGATCCGTTACGATCTGGACCACCTGATTGACTACACCATAGAGTATTTCAAGAACCTGAAAAAGAAATACGGCGATGCGTATCCGCGCCGCACTCGCCTGGAAGAGTTCGAGGCTATCCAGGCGCAGACAGTGGTGGTGGCCAATTCCAAGCTCTACTGCAGCCGCGAAGAGGGCTTCGTGGGCACCGACCCCAAGAAAATGGGAAACCCCGAGTTTATGTGCGACTGCTCTGATATAGACGATATTATCGTGTTCCTCAAGAACGGCGACTATGTGGTCACTACCGTGAAGGACAAGGAGTTCATAGGCAACGATATCATCTTTGCCGGCGTATTCAAGAAGGGCGACGACCGCACCATATACAACGTGATTTACCGCGACGGCAAGGGCGGCCCGTACTATGTGAAGCGCTTTGCCGTGACGGGCGTGACCCGCAACAAGACCTACAATCTGACCCAGGGCAAGCCCGGCACCCGCATCGAATGGTTCACAGCCAACAGCAACGGCGAGGCAGAGAGCGTGCGCATATACTTCCGTAACCGCCCCGGCATCCGCAAGCTCTCCGATGCCTACGACTTTGCCACCCTGGCCATCAAAGGCCGTTCCAGCCGTGGCAACCTGCTGACCCGCAACCCCATTATGCGAGTCCAGCTAAAGAGCGCCGGCGTATCTACAATCGGCGGCAAGGAGATATGGTTTGACGAGGATATCCAGCGCCTGAACGATGCCGGCCGCGGCATTTCGCTGGGCGAATTCCAGCAGGACGACAAGATACTGGTGGTGCTCAAGAACGGAATCTACTACACCACATCCTTTGATCTTAGCAACCGCTATCAGGGCGATATCATCCGCATAGAGAAGCTTGACACCGAGGCCGTTTATTCTGTGGTTTACTGGGACAAGGAGGCCAAGCAGTACTATGTGAAGCGTTTCAGTTTCGAAGTCAGCGACAACAAAGAGCAATGCTTCATAAGCGAGGCTCCCGGAAGCAAGTTCATAGATATCTGCTGCGACACTTATCCGCGTCTGGAACTCACGTTCAAGGGTAAGGACGCCGCCCGCGAGCCCGAGGTCATTGACGTCGCCGACTTCATTGCTAAGAAGGGACTCAAGGCCAAGGGGCGCAAAGTCAGTACCCGCGACGTGAAGAAGGCAGAATTCATAGAGCCTTTCCCTGAGCCGGAACTCTCTGTGGACGAGGAGCCCGACGAGGATGCAATAGAGTTTGTAGACGATGACGATAATCCCGATGTTGCAACACCCGTGAGCGAAGACGAGGCACGCCGCATCCTGGAAGAGAATTCGGCCGCCAATGACGCTTCGTCTGACGACGATGACTCAGACGGCCCCATAGAACTCACTCTATTCTAATATGATTCTGGCATTCACCGGATTTATGATGTGCGGCAAGAGCACCTACGGGTATGCTGTGGCAACCCGTCTGGGGCTGCCGTTCATTGACCTGGACTTTGAGATAGAGCCCGGCATTGCTCCCGGTGAGATTATCCGTACAAAAGGGGAGGAGGTCTTCCGTCAGGAAGAGACCGAGGCGCTAAGGTGTGTGCTGGAGAGAGAATCGGACTGCATACTGGCCCTTGGCGGCGGCACTCCGTTGCGGGAAGAAAACCGCGAGTTGCTGCGCCGCCACTGCCGTGTCGTCTGGATCAAAGCATCTCTGGAACAGTCTGTCTTCAATCCAGAATGGGCTTCCCTGGCCGCGCAGCGCCCGCTGCTGGCCGGCGGCGACCGTGAGCGTATCACCTCTCTCTGGGAAAGCCGGGTCCCGGTCTATGAATCAGTTGCCGACTATACGGTGGAAACCGACGGCAAAACCCCGGAAGAGATAATATCTGAAATACTCTGTATAGCGCAGTGATACAAAAAAACCGACCCCCTAATGATGTGACCCCCAAAAGTTGGACGGTTTAACATTA
>JAFRRR010000090.1 GCA_017428035.1 Bacteroidales bacterium
GAGGTCTATGCTGCGGGTGTCTATGCGGGGCGGGGTGCCGGTCTTCATACGGCCCACCGCGATGCCGGCGTCGCGCAGCTGGTCGGCGATGTGATAGCTGGCCAGCTCTCCTATGCGGCCGCCTTCGCTGGTCTGCTGCCCGATGAACAGTTTGCCGCCAAGAAATGTACCGGCGGTGATAATTACCGCGCCGGCGGTGAATGTTGTCCCCATCTTGGTGGTGACTCCGGTCACGCGGCCGCCGTCAAACTCCAGCGAAGCCACGGTGTCCTGCCACATATCCAGATTGGGGGTGGCCTCCAGAATCCGCCGCCACTCCAGCGTATATTGGGTTTTGTCGCACTGCGCCCTGGGGCTCCACATTGCGGGGCCCTTGCTCTTGTTCAGCATCCGGAACTGCAGCGTGCTTCGGTCGGTCACAATGCCGGAATAGCCGCCCAGGGCGTCTATCTCCCGCACTATCTGGCCTTTGGCAATACCGCCCACCGCCGGATTGCAGGACATCTGTGCAATATTTCGCATATCCATTGTGACCAGCAGCGTGCGCGCCCCCATACCGGCGGCGGCACAGGCGGCTTCGCATCCGGCGTGGCCGGCCCCTACGACTATGACTTCGTAATCGTATCCCATTGCTCAAGGGCGGCATTCTCTGCCGCACGCATTTTGGCCTGTTTGGCCCGTGTGGTATCGTCCTCGCCCACCAGATGCAGCAGGCCGTGGGCCACCACCCGCATCATTTCGCGCTCAAACCCTTCGCCGTATTGGGCGCCGTTGGCCCTGACGGTGTCCACGCTTATGAAAATGTCGCCGTCTATGCACAGCGAAGCGGGGTCCTCGCGGGAATCGAAAGTGATGATGTCGGTGTAATAGTCGTGCCCCAGATACTGCCGGTTGATGGAAAGCAGATACTCGTCGTCACAGAAAATATAGTTGAGGTCGCCTATGGCATAGCCGTAGCCGGCGGCAACACTTCTTAACCACGTTTTGATTTTGTTTTTACTTTTAATATCAAAACTTGTGTTTTCTTTAAAAAAAGAAATCATTTGCTAACTTTGCGTGCTTTATGAATTTTGGCAAAAGTATCAAATTAAATAAACATCTAAAAACTTATTGAAATGGCAAAAGTAACAGTTATCGGCGCCGGCAACGTGGGAGCAACCGTTGCCAACGCAGTCGCTCACACCGGTTGTGTGTCCGATCTCGTCCTGATTGACATCAAAGAAGGACTCTCCGAAGGTAAAGCTATGGATATGATGCAGACCGCAAAGCTTTATGGCTTTGACACCCGCATCAAAGGCGTTACCAACGACTACAAAGCTACAGCAAACAGCGACGTCATTGTGGTGACTTCCGGTATCCCCCGCAAGCCCGGTATGACCCGCGAAGAGCTCATAGGCGTTAACGCAGGCATCGTGAATTCCGTTGTAAAGAGCGCTTTAGAGTACTCTCCCAACGCTATCTTCCTGATGATTGCAAACCCTATGGACACAATGACCTACCTCACCTACAAGACCTCCGGTCTCCCCAAGAACCGCGTCATTGGTATGGGCGGCCAGCTGGACAGCAGCCGTTTTACTTACTACATCAGCCAGGCTCTGGGCGCAGCTGCCAGCGATGTCGGCGGTATGGTTATCGGCGGTCACGGTGACACCACTATGATCCCCCTGATTGACCGTGCAACCTACAAGGGCCTCAAGGTCAAGGATCTCGTTTCCAAAGAAGTTGCCGACAAGATCGTTGCCGACACTATGGTAGGCGGCGCAACCCTCACCAAACTCCTGGGCACCAGCGCCTGGTATGCTCCCGGTGCAGCTGCAGCCACTATGGTCAAGGCTATGGTTCTGGACCAGAAGAAGGTATTCCCTTGCTGCGTAGCCCTCGACGGCGAATATGGCAAGAAGGATATCTGCATTGGCGTTCCCGCAGTCATTGGCAAGAACGGTGTAGAGAAGGTCATCGAGCTCAAGCTCAGCGCAGAGGAAAAAGAGGCATTCGAGAAGAGCGCAGAGGCTGTGAACAAGACCAATTCCGTACTCAAGGAAATGGGTTTGGTAAAATAATTGTAAACAAATTTTTGACAAATCAATTTATTCTTTATAATTTTGAGAGTTAAAGAATAACAAGCTATGGAAGTCAAGAAATCACCCAAGGCCGACCTTGCCAAGAGCTCACCGATGTTCCTGGAGATAGGTCTCATTGCCGCCCTGCTCATTACATTGCTGGCTTTTGAATGGAAATCCGGCAACATCAAGAAAGCAGAACTTTCTGCAAATGACGTTATTGCGGCAGAAGAAGAAATTATCCCCATCACCGAAGAGGAGAACGTTGTGCGCCCCAAAATGCCCACAATCCCCATCCTTTCTGATGCCATCGATATCGTGGACGATGATATCAAGGTAGACGAAGAGATGTTCTCTTTCGAGGACAGCGAGGACCTTGGTGTGGATATGAATGACTATGGATACGAGGTCGGTGAAGAGTCGGTAGAGGAAGAGGCCATCCCGTTTGCATTGGTAGAGCAGAAGCCGATGTTCCAGGGTGGTGACGCCAACGCCTTCTCCAAGTGGGTCAACCAGCACCTTGCCTATCCCGACATCGCAAAGGAAAACGGCATCCAGGGCCGTGTTACCCTGCAGTTCACCGTCAACACCGACGGCAGCGTCAGCGGCGTGAAAGTGCTCCGCGGCGTGGACCCTTCTCTTGACAAAGAGGCCGTGAGGGTCGTTTCGAGTTCGCCTAAATGGACTCCCGGAAAGCAGCGTGACCGCCCGGTAAAGGTTACCTACACCTTCCCCGTTATCTTCCAGCTTAAATAAATTTGTCAAAACATCATAAAAATGTGGTCGCTTCAGGCCACCTTTTTTTAACCCAAATATGGAAACTGCCGTAGCCGCAACAATCATCCGGGACAAAGACCAGATCCGCCAGAGCGAAGAATATCTTGACGAACTGGTGTTCCTGGCAGAAACCGCCGACATACAGGTGGTCAAGCGGTTCACCCAGCGACTGGACCATCCTTTTTCCGGCACATATTTCGGAAAGGGCAAGTTGGAAGAAATCAAAAATATCGAAGAGGAAAACAATATCGACTACGTGA
>JAFRRR010000091.1 GCA_017428035.1 Bacteroidales bacterium
ATCAATTATACGCACGCCTTTGGCAAGCACGACGTAGATGCCACCCTGGTGGCGACCCGCGACCGCTCCGTATATGCAAAGGAGACGATGAGCGGCTCCAACTTCTACGCCAACGGCAACACTACCCTGGGCATCAACGGTCTCAGGAAGGCCACCGTGCAGAAGGTGGGCGAAGACGGAAGGGAGACCGCCAATATAGGCTATCTGGCGCGCGTGCTCTACAACTACGACAGCCGCTATTCCTTTACAGCCAGCTTCCGACGCGACGGCGCCTCCGTGTTCGGCACCAATCGCAAATGGGGCAATTTCTGGTCTGTGGGTGCTGCCTGGACCCCTTCTAAAGAAGCCTTCTGGACACCGGAGCTCAAGCGCGTGGTCACCGACCTCAAGATCAAGGCTTCCGCCGGCGTGAACGGCAACCAGACGCTGGCCGCCTACAGCACCCTGTCAAAGGTTGTCAACGGGCAGGACGGCGGCATAAGGTACGAATGGAACACCAGCGAGATACTCTACGGCATGGCCATCACTTCGCTGGGCAACGACAACCTGGGCTGGGAATCGACCACAGCCTATAACCTCGGCGTCGAGGCCAATCTGTTCGAGGGCCGGCTGGACGTGGACCTGGAAACCTACTACTCCCAGACCAAAGACCAGATATTCGACCGCACCATTCCCTCCATGACAGGTTTCGAGACCGTCAAATCTACTATGGGGCAGGTGGACAACTTCGGTATAGAGGCGACCCTGCATTCGGTGAATATCCGCACCCGCGACTTCTCCTGGACCAGCGGCCTGACCTTCTGGCTCAACCGCAACAAACTGGTGCACCTCTACTATGAAGACCTTGACGGCGACGGGAAAGAAGACGATGACATATCCAACAGCCGCTTCATAGGCAAGAGCCTGGGCGCGATTTTCGGCTATGTGCAGGACGGCATAGTGCAGATGGACGACGTGGATTACATTGGCGTTTACGGTGGCGTACCCGGCTCTCCCAAATATGTGGATATCAACCAGGACGACCAGATTAACGCCGACGACCGCGTGATTCTGGGCTACACCTCCCCCAACTTCCGACTGAACCTGAGCAACACAGTCACATACAAGCAGTTTGAGCTGTATGCCATGATAGCCGGCATTTTCGGCGGGGCGAACCGCTACCTTCGCGAGAACCAGAACGCCTTCCGCGTGTCCAATGTGACCGGCTATGCCACTGCCAATCTGATAGATATCCCCTGGTGGACGGAAGAAAATCCCAGCAATATCTATCCTTCCGCAACATTCTCTACCGACGGCCGGTTCAAGGGCCTGCAGGACCGCACTTTCGTCCGACTTCAGGACGTGACCCTCTCCTACAGCTTCAAAAAGAGCCTGATGGAGAGATGGCACATAAACAATCTCAAGCTGTTCGTTTCCGGCAAGAACCTGCTGACCTTCACCCGATGGGTGGGTGACGACCCAGAAACCGGCAGCAGCGTACTTTCATCAACAATGCCCGTGGCAAAGAGCGTGACCGCGGGTGTAAGTTTCAGTTTCTAGAGCCATGAAGAAGATTATACCATTTATAGCAATCGTACTGCTTACAGCAGCCTGCAACGACGATGCCTTCCTGACTGAGAACCCCAAGTATCTCTACACCCCGGACAACGCCTTTTCTACCCAGGACCAGGTGGACCAGACGCTTCTGACCTGCTACTCCTCTATCAGGGACATCCGCTCCATGCGCTCCGAAGGCCGCGAATACTTCGTGTTCCGCATGTGCAACGGCACCGATATGTACGACGTGACCACCGTGCGCCACGCCTACCAGTTCAACGACTACGCAAACATCAACCCGGAGCACAGCGTGTTCAAATTCATCTTCAACTATTGGTACAAGATGATATCCTACGCCAACATGGCCCTCTACGCGTCCGAGCTGCCGCAGATCACCTGGGACTCCGCCGAAAGCAAGGCCTACGCCCAGGCCCAGGCGCACTTCTTCCGCGCATACTCCTATATGAACCTGGCGGAGTGCTTCGGCGGCGTGTTTATCGTTAAGGACCTTTGCACCGAGCCGCGCTTCGATTTCGAACGCTCCAGCAGGGTCGAGACCTATCAATATGCCATAGACGAGCTCAAGGACCGTCTTGAAGACTTTCCCGAGATGAGTCCCGTCAAGGGCAGGCTGGTACGCGGCGCAGCGCAGCACATACTCTCTCAGCTGCACCTGGACATGGGCATAGCCCTGGAAGAAGAAGGCCGCAGCCAGGAGGCCAAGGCCTCTTATGAGAAATCTGTGGAATACGCCTCTGACGTGATTGACGGCGGCATTTATTCCCTTATGCGAAACCGCTTCGGTACTCGCATGACCACGGGACCCAAGTTCTACTATGCAAACATTCCCAAATACAAGACGGAGAATCACACTTATGCCAGCGCTGGCGTAATCCTGGAAGGCAACGTGTTCTGGGATATGTTCCAGACCGGCAACGTGGCCTATCAGGACGGTAACCGCGAGGCTATATGGACCATAAACTGCTCGCTGGATGCCTGGGTGGCAGGCGACCGCACCGCCAAGCTGTCTTATTCCCGCTGCTTTGCGCCCAGCATACGCGAGTCCCTGCCCGGCATACTGGACGGCACGATGGAAGACACCGGCGGACGCGGCGTGACCTGGGTATGCCCCACTCACTACGCCCGCGACCAGGTGTGGGAAGGCAAATGGGGCGAAGGCGACATCCGCAACAGCGAGACCTGCAACCGCCGCACCTTCCTGGGTAATGTGCCGGGCAGTACCTATTATGGGAAAGTCATTCCCTGGAGCCTGCTCTATCACGACGGCGCCGACTCCTCTACCCGGCAGGCCGCCTACACGCAGGTCTTCCCCATCTCCTGCAAGGTCAGCAGCGACATTTATCCCGACGATGACAAGGGCGGCAACAAGAGCAACCTCTACCGCGACGACTATGTGATACGCCTGGCCGAGACCTACCTCATACGGGCCGAAGCCAAGATGCGCGCCGGCGATTTGGAAGGCGCAGCGGCCGACATCAACGAGGTCCGCAGCCGCGCCAAAGCCACATATATGGTGACCGCCGCCGACATGAACATAGAACTGATACTGGACGAGCGTGCCCGCGAGCTCATATTCGAAGAGAACCGCTGGAATACCCTCCTTAGAATGGGCGGCACCCTGGCCAGCGAACGCATCCGGGAATATTCCTACTGGGATTATCCCCGCAGCGGCACCATGAAGAATTTTGGTCTGTGGCCTATACCACAGACGGTTATAGATACCAATAAGGACGTTAAGATTGAACAAAATGAAGGCTGGAATTAAATCATTTATTTTGGCAGTGTTTATCACCCTGCCCACACTGGCTTCCTGCAAACCGGAATACACCCTCCCGGACACAAGCCTGAGAGAACTGCCCGCCGGGGCCGTGCTCTGGCTGGATCTGACACGTCTGAATTCGGCCAGCACCAGCGATACCACCGCCCTGCACAAAGTGTGGGACTCGGTGCACATCGCCGCCACCCTGCAAGGAATAGTGAACCGCGACGAGCCCCTGCTGTATCTTAATTACGTAGAGAACGAATGGGGCAACGCAGACGAATACTGGTGGAACATCTACAGCGCTCCCGGCGAGTGGCTTGCCGGCCGGCAGAAGGTTACAATCTACGACCCTTTCAAGGCCTGCGAGATGCTTCGCGACAAGTTCGAAGGGCTGGTGGTCTATGACCCCAAGGTGCCTGCGACAAGCTGCCTGGCCTCTACCATTGCCGGCGTAGAAAACCTGGTAGCGGTGCGCTACGACCCCACACCCGGCAGTTTCTACACCCGCTTCATGGCGCACGAGTACCCCGTGAAAGTCTGGCTGGTGAACCCGGACGGTACTTCTATCTTCAAGTCCAAAACCGATGTATATAACTGGGCCATAGAGAACTATCTTGCGGCCGGCAAATGCAACACCGAGTTTGCAGCCTATTACATAGACCAGTTCTGGATGAACGACCCGGGCGCCGCCGCCAAGAACCATCACCAGCTCAGCAACCACGACTATTTCGTGGGCAAGAAGGCCTTCTTCTTCGACCTCTCGCCTTGGGACGATGAGGTTGCTACCGATGACCCTCAGGGAACGGTCGGCGGCGACTACGACATTATGAAAAAGATGCTGCTGGAAATCTACCGCCAGAACGGCAACGGCGACACTTTCTGCCATATCGGAGGCTTCCCCGCCTGGCCTTTCAAATACACCAACTCCCGTCAGATAGGCGGCCGCCACAAGCCCACCGAGACCGAATGGAAATTCGCCGAGATAATCGGCGAATACAACGCCTTCCACGATGCCGACGCGGCCAACTACGGCGCGCTGGCCAACGCCTCTTTCTGGCAGCATTTCCCTCTGCAGGAAAAATATACCCAGAAGTGGGTGACCCGGGACGAGCTCAAGGCCAAGGGCTATCTGAAGGCCAACGGCAAGTTGGACCGCAGCAAGCGTTACGTGCTGCTCTATGTGGGCGACTACGATGCCGCCGCCTGGATTTATCAGACTACACAGGGGATTTGGGACGACACCCAGCGCGGCAAGGTGCCCATGATGTGGAGCGTCTCCCCCATCCTGGCCCGCAGGGCTCCCCAGGCTATGCATTATATGTGGACACGAGCCAGCGAAAACGACTATTTCGCAGCGGCCGACAACGGCGCCGGCTACCTGAATCCGGGCAGCCTGGAGGTCCCGCGCAATATCAGCGGCCTGCCCGACGGCATGGCCCAGTGGGCGGCCCATTGCAAGCCCTGGTATGAGAAGTTCGGCCTTACCATATCCGGCTTCGTGATCGACGGCAACGCCAAGATGATGAGCAACAAGGGCTTCAAGGCCTACGCCAGCTTCAGCCCCAACGGCGTAGTTCCCCAGCGGGCGCCGCAGCTCTGCCAGATGGTAGATAACATGCCCATCTTCCGCGGCGGGGCCAGTGCAGGCACCGAACGCAGCGCCGATGCGGCGGACGTTATCCGCAATGCCGTCAAAAGCCACACCGAATGCCCGTTCTACTGGTTCAGGGCAGTGCTCAAGACCCCGTCCTGGTATGTCAATGTATATGACGACCTTGCCAAGAACAATCCCGAGATTGTCTGGACCTCGGGACCGGAATTTTTTGAATTGATGAGATGTTATCTTGAAGAACAATGAAAAGACATCTGTATATAAGCGCAGTTCTTCTGCTGCTCGCGGCCGGCTGCGGCCAGCAGAAGTTTGATATCCCGTCCAAACTGGTCAGGGATGTAATGTTGGACAATGAAACCTGCAGCGTCCGCATAGACGAGACCTATCCGCTGAGCGTCAGCTTCGGCCCGGCAGGGGCTTCGTCTGTAATTGAGTGGAAGTCCCTGGACGAATCCATAGCCACAGTGTCCGTGGTGGGCACCGTCACGGGTGTAAGCGAGGGCCAGGTGAGGATTGCCGCCACGTCTGTGGACAACCCCTTCGCCACCGACACCTGCGTGGTGACGGTACTGCCCCGCAGGGTTTTCCTGAACAAAATTACGATTTCCCTGGGCGGCAGCTACTCTTTGGAGCGCGGCAAGATGATTGAACTTGGTCCCTACACCTCGCTCGCCCCGTCCAATGCCACCGACAGCGATGTGAGCTGGAGTTCCAGCGACAACACCGTGGCCGTGGTCACCGGTACCGGTATGGTCAGGGCGCTTAAACCGGGCAACGCCACCATTACGGTGACGGCCAACGACGGCGGCGGCGCCTCTGCCAGCCTGGTCATAGTGGTACCCGGCGAGATAGATCCCGAGCCAGGTCCCGACACGCCCGGCGGCGACGATGACGAGGATCCGCCGGCAGACCCCGACCTGGTTATGTTCCACTCCTGCGACGACCTGACATATTTCACTCACACCCAGGGAGCTACCGTAGAAAAAGCAGGACGCATGGAGGGCAAGGGCTATATAGAGCGCACCACCAATTCCGACAACCAGGTGTTCATCATCAGCCGCGTCAGCAATGCCATGGACACCCGGATCACGGACTACACCAAGGGCTATCTCGTGTTCTGGTTCTACATCAACGACGCTGCGAGCCTCAAGCGCAACACCATTGCTTCTGGCCGCATAGAGCTCAGCCAGAGCGGCGGCCCGGGTAAGCAGTGCCTCTACTGGAGTTCCAAAACCTATCTTGCAGACGTGGTCTCCGATGGTTGGAATTACATCCAGCTCAAGTTCTCCGACGCCAAGGAAATGACCCCGGATAACAAGTTCAACCCCAAGGGGGCCAACTACTTCCGCATTTACTTCGACGGCCCGGCCGGCAGCTACGAATACACCTACGGCTTAGACGCCGTCGGCTTCAAACAGATGAACTGATTTAATCCTAAAAAATAATTTGTATGAAAAAACTGTCATTGATTCTTATTGCAGGCTTTGCACTTCTTTGTGCATCCTGCCAGGATTTTGGAGAACTCTACTCCAAGATTGAAGATTTGGACAACAGACTCAAAAAGGTAGAAACCGAGCTGGCTACCACCACTTCCACAGCCAACAGCGTCAATACCATCGTAAATCAACTCAAAGACAAGGTTTACGTAGAGAGTGTCAATGAAATCGAAAACGGCTATGTAATCAACTTTACAGACGGCAAGCACGCCACCATCACCAACGGCACAGACGGCACCTCCCCCACCATTGGCGTTGAAGCTGAAGGCGACGACCTGGTATGGGTTATCAACGGCAGGAAAATTAAGGATGCCGACGGCAACTACGTGCCCGCAGATGCAAAAGTGCCCGAATTCAAGTTTGAAGAGAATGCCTGGTACTACAGCTTCGACGGCACTAACTGGGTTAGCTGCGGCGAAGGCAGCGGCAGCCAGTGCGAGATTATTGAGAATGAAGACGGCGTATATCTGAAGGTGGGCGACACTTCTATCAGACTGGGCTCCGCCCTTGAGTCCTTTACCGTCAAAGGCAACGTTAACCCCACTCGCGGACTCCAGCTGTTTATACCTGTAGGCAAATCCCTTGACCTTAAGAAATACATCTCTCTCGTACCCGAGGATGCTTTGATTTCCAGCCTCAAATTTGAGAGTGCAAATACCGATGCCGTCACTGTCAGTGACAACGGTATAGTAAAATGTCTTGCAAGGGGCAATGTCGCCGTGAATGTTTCCAAGAGGTCCGACTCCGAGGCTACTCCCGTAGTGGTTCGTGTCCGTACAGATGAACGTCCCGAATTCGAAGAGCCCACCAAGAGCGAAGATGTGCTGTTTGAAGGCTGCAACGAGCTTACATATTTTGCCAAGGCCGCTGACGCCAACAGAACCACTGAGATTATAACTACCGACCCCAAGGAGGGTTCCGGCTGGTATAAATCCACCACGACGAAACAGGCAGAGATGATTGTAGTCAACAAATCCGCTGCGCCTGTAAATGCGGGTATATCCTCCTTCAGCCGTGGACACCTCTCTTTCTGGTTCTACATTGAACCCCGCGAAGACGGCAACAACGCAGAGAAACTCACCAAAAGGAACCGCATCAACGGCGGTCGCATTGAGTTGAGCAGCATCGGCGGCTCCAAAGGTATTTTCTGGGAAACCAAGAATGTACTCAAGAATCTCAACGACGGATGGAACCTGATTGACCTCAAGTTCAAGGATGCCCAGATTTACGGCGATGACCCCAACCCGCTGAATCCTTCCAAGATCATCTGGTTCCGCATCTATATGAACGGTCCTGCTGCTCTGTATGATACTTACACCTACGGTATCGACAACATCGTGGTTTACGAAGACTACGAGGCTCCCGCAGCAGAGAAGATATATCTGCTCACCCCCACATTCGAGCAGTACCGGAATCTCACCATAGGCGGTGCCATCAACTGGAATCCTTTTGATGAGACCTTCACTGCTTGGGTCAGCAAAGGCGGTGAACCCAACCAGCATAACATCTATTTCTGCCCTGCAAACGTAAACAGCGGCCTGACAAAAGAGAATGGACATCTCCATCTCAAATGGTACATCAGCGACATAGATGCCCTTGCAGGCTCAACTGCAGGTCAGTTAGAGCTTGGCAGCGCAGCAGCGGCCGATAGACAGGAGCTTACATTCAGCAACAGTTTCATAGCCGGCTGCCACAGCGGGTGGAACGATATCATCCTCGACTTCAAGAACGCATCCTCTACCGGTGGCGAGATTGACCTGAACAATATCAACTGGTTCCGCTTCTACGAGTCTGCTACAGGCGGCAACTGCGTAAGTATGATCAAGGACGTTTACGTTTTCGCCGAGTAATCATCTATGATTAAAAGACTTTATTTCCTTTTTACGCTGACGCTGCTTCTGGCAGCGTCATGCGTTAAAGAGGCCAAGCTGGAGAACATTGTGCTTGACCGCACCTCGCTTAGCCTCAAACCCGGGCAGGAAGCTACCCTCAAGGTGGCTTTTGTCCCGGCCGACCTCAAGACACCCCCCACGGTTGTCTGGCAATCATCCAACACGGCTGTGGCAACGGTAGCTGACGGAAAAGTGGTGGCAGTAGCCGACGGCACCGCCACCATCACCGCCACCGCCGGGGGCATCAGCGACTCCTGTACCGTGACTGTCAAATCCGATAAGCCGGAACCCGAACCAGAGCCGGAACCGGAACCGGAGCCCGAGCCTGAACCCGAGCCCCAGCTCGAAAGCATCGCACTTGACAGGACAGAGCTCAGCCTCAAACCGGGAGTTGAAGCCACACTTACGGTGGTTTTCTCTCCTGCAGACGCCACCGACATCCCTGAAGTTGTATGGGAGTCTTCTGACAATTCCGTTGCTACCGTTTCGGAAGGGAATGTCGTTGCCGTAGGCGACGGCACCGCCGTCATAACGGCCACTGCCGGCGCTTTCAGCGCTTCCTGTACCGTGACCGTCAAATCGGATGAACCCGGACCCGATCCCATACCAACCCTCCCCGACACTCCCGAGGAGCCGGTTGCTAAAAGCGACCCGGTATCGTTTGACAACTGCGATGAGATCACATATCAGACCCGTAGGAGCCAGGCGGACGGGACCAACTGCGACATTACCCGCGAGGGACAGAAAGAGGGCACCGGCTGGTTCAAGCGCACCGTAAACAAGGGCGGAGCCGAATGGGTGCGTATCGTGCGCGGTGCCGACATTGTAAACGCAAGGATCTTCTCTGCCAGCCGCGGGCACCTGGCTTTCTGGCTGTGGCTTGACCCCGATGCCACTATGGAAGCCGGCGGAGTGAGACGCAACGTCGCAGACCATATCCGGAATCGGTTTGCTTCCAGCACCCTGACGGACAAATGCCGCATCGAACTCAGCCACGCCAGCGCCGGCGGGGACAGGCAGAGAATAGCCTGGCCTTTCAGGGACATTGCCAATAACCTTCAGCCCGGATGGAACTATATAGACCTGGCTTTCAAGGATGCCAACGTAAGCGAAGGCTACACCTTGAATCCCGAAGGCCTAAACTGGATGAGAATCATTATGGACGGCGCGGCCCCCAACTGGGATGAATACCCTATCGGCATAGATGACATTGTGGTTTATGAGGATTATGGAGAAATCTCAGCCGGCAAACATTACCTGCACTATCTGAACGATATTGACGGATGGCTTGCTGCAACATCGCCCAACTATCACTCAAAGGTTGGCTATAATGCCAATGAAAAGAGTGTCGGTGCCCAATTCCCCGCCGCAGACTTTTCCATCCTGCAGATGAGTTTGAAGACACCCGTCAACACTGGTGCAACCTTAGAAAAGGGACACTTGCACTTCAAGATGTATATCAGCGACATCACCGCCCTCAGAGACCAAAATGGACAGCTGGAAATAGGCAGCGCAGGCGTATTTGACGAGGAGGAACTCCACTGGGGCACCAACTCATTCCTCAAGTACTGCCACAACGGCTGGAACGATATCGTACTGGACTTGAACCGCACTGGACATATGGGCAGTTGCGACCTGAATGCAGTGAACTGGTTCAGGTTCTACAACAAGACAGAAGGTGACGTCCTTATCAAATTCAAGGACATCTATATCTACAACGATTAGCGCTATTTTTTCCAGTCTACGCTGCTAGGCGGCAGATTATCAGAGCCCCAGGCCTTATCCGGTTTGGGGCTCATTGTAAGTTCGAGAACCCCGCCGGCCATAAGCTCTTCGTGGGTAAACCAGCTGCGGTCCAGCGGCTTGCCGTTTAACCTGGCGCTCTGGATGTATTTGTTCTCTGCGGAGTAGCCGCGAGCCCTCACGGTGAACTTCTTGCCGGAAGGGAGAGTGATGCTGGTTTCTTCAAAGAACGGGCTGCCGATTACATAGACCGGCACGCCGGGCGTCACGGGGAAGAAGCCCATCATAGAGAACACCACAAAGGCGCTCATGCCGCCGCCGTCCTCGTCGCCGGGAATGCCGGAGACTGTGTCGGAGAACAGGCAGTCAATAAGCTGATGTATGCGCTTCTGGGTCTTGTAGGGGGCGCCCAGATAATTGTAGATATAAGGGATGTGGAAACTGGGCTCGTTGCCCATGGCAAACTGCCCTACCATACCGGTAGCATCGGGGAGAATCTTGAAAAAGTCAAACTTGGGCATATCCAGCTGGATACGGAACAGATCATCCAGATTTTTCTCTGCTGCTGC
>JAFRRR010000092.1 GCA_017428035.1 Bacteroidales bacterium
AACGGGATGGCTCCATTATACGATCGATAAGTGCCTGTTTTTGTAAATACCCCCCCCCTCAAAGATTGTTTGCAGGTAATGAAAACATTACTTATGTTTGTGGCGCATAGGCCAAACAGTAGGTGATGATGACGATTCAGAAGATATGGTTTGAGAATGACCGGATATATGGTCTGACAGATGACGGCCGGTCGCTGTGGCAGTCGCTGCTGTATTACAAGCGGCTGCTGCGCGCTACCGACAAGCAGAGGCTGGACTATGAGATGGACGATGAAGGGATACACTGGTATGCCCTGGATGAGGACGTCTCTTTTGAGAGTTTTGAATATGACAATCCGGAGCCGACGGGTTTGGCTCGTGTATTCTTGATGCACCCGGAGCTTAACGCCGCAGCCGTTGGCCGTCGACTCGGCATCAGCCAAAGCCTGATGGCTCAATACATCAACGGCATCAAGAAGCCGTCTCCCGAGCGGGAGCGTCTTATTCTAGACGAAATAGCCAAACTAGCAGCTGAACTTATAGATATCTGCAAGTAAATTCGTCGGCTATGCGCACACGAGGTGGGGCCAGAGGGTGTTCTGGCGTGGGGTGTGCGTGCTCATACCCACGATATCGGCCCTATGAGAACAAGGAGATGCCTCGGAGACCACCCAGTGGCCAATCCGCGTGCGCATAGCTGACGAATCCGCAGCGGCAGATAGAAGCCGGATGCCTGAAAGGGTACAGGGCGGTTTCGGAGTGAGTCGGTTCCGAGCGATAGCGAGGAAGCCCGTATCGAAAAAAACGCCGATCAGGCGAGAGCTGTCTGAGCGAAGAGCCGTCAGGCTCGTAGCGAGTTCTCGAGCCCGGCGTTTTTGAATGGAGGGCAGACGAACGCAGACTAAGCCCTGATCCTTTCAGGCGAAGGCATCTGCCGCCGTAGTGAAATAGGCCGGTGTCGACCCTAGTCCACCACTGGGCTGAGGGTGAAGCGGAAGGTGCGGGGTTGTGCAGGGAGGCGGTATTTCTCCAGCGGCCAGCGGCCCCAGGAGTCTTCGCCGCCGACACCCATCTGCGCCAGGTCTATGTTCACATAGGTCTTGCCGTCGGGCACGAGATCCATTGAGTGACGCGCTTCGCCGGCCTGCATATTGGTGGGGTTCTCGCGAGCGGGCGTGCCGTTTTCCATACAATCCAGCTGGCGCATAGAGAACGGCAGGGCTGAGGCTGAGAAGCCGCCGGGGGCAGTCACCTCCAGTCCGCAACCGGCGCGGTCCAGAATCTTCATATAGCGCATATCGGTGTGCGTGCCACTCTCTTGAGGGCGGACGTAGCCGTAGTGGTACTGGTCGGCGACGTTCTGCACATAATGGCCCACCATAGCGGCAGAGTTGCGGTCGCAGTAGTTTTCCCACGGGCCGCGGCCGTAGAAATCTATTGTCTTGAAGCGGTTGTACATCGCGAACTTCATTCCGAAACGGAACAGGTCGGGCAGATTGTCGATGCCGCCGGCATCTTCCATAATCTCGCTCACGCAGATACTTCCGTCGGGGTGAATCTCATATATCAACTTGAGCGCAGCGGCACCCTTGATGGGCTCATAGGCAGCGGTAACCCGCCAGATGTCACCATACTGGTCCACATCAAACTTGCTCAGCTTGGGTTCCAGATAGCGCCAGAGGCCCATAACGTCGCTGCGGAATAGCTGCGCGCCCATATCGTTCTCTACCGGGGCGCGTCCAAACTCGGGCGTGAGCGGCTCTCCCAGCAGGGTCAGCCCCGCCACAGTGTAATCTATAAGATATCCCGAATCGGGGCTGAAGGTGGCGCTCCAGGAAGCTATTCTGTCGGAGGAAGTGCCGCCATATGAGAACCTGCCCCGGAAGCAGTAACCGTCGGGAGTCTGTTCGCAGATGGTGGCAACGGCGGCCTTGCGGCAGCAGACGGCTTCAGGCGCGCCCTTTCTCAGGCAAATCTGGTCGTAGGCCACCTCTGTGCCGGCCGGCAGAATGCCGTCGCGCTGCTTCAGGGTCCACGATACATTTATGAAAAGATCCTGCGCGGGGTCTGTATCCATTATCTCCTTTGCCTGCTTGCGGGTCAGCGGCAGTGCCACTGATGTTGTCTCGCCGGGGCCTGCATTCACATTGTCTACGGTGCCGGTGAGCTGGGCCTCGCCGTCGGCGACAATGGTCCAGCGCATACTGTACATAGACAAGTCCCTGAAGAATTGCTCGTTGGTGACCTTCACGGTAAAGGCATCGCCGGCTGCGGCGGTGTGTATATTCTGCATCTGGTAGCGGATTTCATAGGCGTGGGGATGCCAGCTGCGGTCGGCCGCCACAATGCCGTTGCAGTTGAAAGAGCCGTCGCTGGCGTCGTAGCCGTTGAAATCTCCGCCGTAGGCAAAGAATTTGCCGGTGGCATTGGCCGCCTCAAGCTCCAGAGCCTGGTCGGCAAAGTCCCAGATAAAGCCGCCCTGGTAGCAGGGGTACTTGCGTATCAGGTCCCAATATTCCTTGAAATTACCCACGGAGTTGCCCATAGCGTGGGCATACTCGCACTGGATAAGCGGCCGCGCCGGATTCTTAAGGCAGTATTTCTCGCTGGAATCCACGGTGGCGTACATAGGGCACACAATGTCGGTATTGCGCTCTTCTTCAGCACGCTCGTACTGCACGGGGCGGCTGCTGTCGTGATTCTTGATCCAGTCGTAGCAGGCCATAAAGTTGGGGCCGTTGCCCGCCTCGTTGCCCAGGCTCCAGATGATGACGCTGGGGTGGTTGAAATCGCGGTATACCATCCGCTGGTCGCGGATAAGGTGCGCTGCCTTGAAGTCGGCTCGCTTGGCCAGAGTGGCTTCTTCGTAGCCCATTCCGTGCGACTCTATGTTGCCTTCGTCCACCACATAGAGGCCGTACTGGTCGCACAGGTCGTACCAAATAGGGTCGTTGGGGTAGTGGCTGGTGCGCACCGCATTGATATTCAGCTCTTTCATTGTGCGGATGTCGCGCAGCATCTCCTCTTTGGACACGATATATCCGCCGTGCTCGCTGAGTTCGTGGCGGTCGGTGCCTTTGATCAGGATGGGCTTGCCGTTGACCAGCAGCTGTGCGTTCTTTATCTCCACGGTTCTGAAACCGAAGCGGATGGCGGTGCTTTCTGCAAGGCCTTTGGCGGTGTAGGCCGATACTTTCAGCTTATAAAGATTCGGCGTCTCGGCGCTCCAGAGGGCGGGGGCGTCGACCTTGCCGGAGGTTACTGCCACCAGCCGGCTTGGCTTGGCGCTGCCCTGGGCAACCACCTTGCCGGAGGCATCTTCTATGCTGTATTCCAGCCTTTTGATGCCCTTGGTGGTGATGGTGCCGATGATATATTTGCCGTCCATACCGGCGGTGATGTTGAGGTCCTCCAGGCGCTCTTTGGGGCGGGAATAAACATATACGCCGCGGGCGATGCCGCTAAAGCGCCAGAAGTCCTGGTCCTCAAGGTAAGTGCCGTCGCACCAGCGGAATATCTCCAGCGCGATGGTGTTGCTGCCCGCCTTTACAAAGGGGGTCAGATCGAAGCGGGCCTCCAGCTTGCTGTCCTCGCTGTAGCCCACCTTGCGGCCGTTGACCCACACGCGCACGTTGCTGGTGGCGCTGCCTATGCACAGGCATATCTGAGAGCCGATCCAGTCGGCGGGAATGTCAAATGTGCGCCGGTACTGCCCCACGTGGTTCTTTTCGGTGGGAGGGTAGGGCGGATTGTTCTTGTAGTGACCTCTCCAGGCGTAACCTATATTCACATACAGCGGCTCGCCAAAGCCGTTCAGCTCCCAAAGGCCCGGAACCGGCATCGTGTCCCACTCGGAATCGTCATAGCCGACGGCCTCGAAGCCGCGTGTGCGGACATCCGGATTCTCGTTCCATTTAAAGCTCCAGACGCCGTTCAGGGACAGGGTCCGCTGCTGGTCGGGAACGAATGTCGCCCGCATAGGCAGGCGGTTCTCTTCGAACACGTTCGGATCCTGCCAGGGCTCCATTTTGGTCTTGTTTGCTGCTGTAGAAAGAATTGCGACGGCCACCGCCGCCAGAGAGATAAAAAGACGCTTCATTTAAAGGTATATTTTTTCAAAT
>JAFRRR010000093.1 GCA_017428035.1 Bacteroidales bacterium
AATAAAACAATATAAGATATGGCCAAAACCATAAAGATGGAGCAGATCCTGATCCGCATCACCGGAAAGGATCGCACGGGCCTGACGGCTTCCGTGATGGAAATACTGTCCCGCTACGATGCCCAGATCCTGGACATCGGACAGGCCGACATCCACAGTAGCCTGTCGTTGGGTATCCTGATCCGCATATCGGCCAGGAATTCCGGCCAGGTTATGAAGGAGTTGCTTTTCAAAGCCACCGAACTGGGCGTTGCCATTGGTTTTGAGCCGGTATCCGACGATGATTACGAGTCGTGGGTCGGCCGTCAGGGCAAGAACCGCTACATCTTTACGATTATTGCCCGCAGTCTTTCCGCAAAGCAGATAGCCGCTGCGGCCAGAGTAGTTTCCAACCACGGCCTCAACATTGACTCCATAAAGCGCCTCACCGGTCGTATGAGCCTCAAGCAGCCCAACGTGGCGGTGCGCAGCTGCATAGAATTCTCTATCCGCGGCGTGCCAGACAACCACGACAAGCTGCAGGCGGAGCTGATGCATATGTCATCTGAAATGGGCATTGACTTCTCTTTCCAGAGGGACAATATGTTCCGCCGTATGCGCCGGCTCATCTGCTTTGATATGGACTCTACGCTGGTTCAGACCGAATGCATCAACGAGCTGGCAGAACGTGCCGGCGTCGGCGACAAAGTTAAGGCCATCACCGAAAGCGCTATGCGCGGAGAAATAGACTTCAAGGAGAGTTTCCGCCGCCGTGTGGCGCTGCTCAAAGGGCTGGATGCATCTGTAATGCAGGAGATTGCAGAGAATATGCCCATCACCGAGGGCGTAGACCGCCTTATGGAGGTTCTCAAGAGGGCTGGCTACAAGATTGCCATCCTGAGCGGAGGATTCACATATTTCGGCGAATATATCCAGCGCAAATACGGCATCGACTATGTCTATGCCAACGAACTTGAGGTAGGGGAGGACGGCAAACTCACCGGCCGCTATGTGGGTGATATAGTGGACGGCCGCCGCAAGGCCGACTTGCTGAAACTCATTGCCCAGATGGAGAAAGTAAATCTGGAGCAGACCATCGCCGTGGGTGATGGCGCCAACGACCTTCCGATGCTCTCCGCCGCCGGCCTGGGCATCGCTTTCCACGCCAAGCCGCGCGTGGTAGAGAGCGCTCGCCAGAGCATCAACACCATAGGCCTGGACGGCGTGCTCTATTTCCTCGGATTCAAAGACAGCTACCTTGGCAAACAAGGCAGAATGCAATAACAGATGAACCTTTTCCAACTTTTCAGGCATATAAGACCGTTTGTGCGGCCTTATCGCTGGCTTGTGATCATCACGCTGATACTCACCCTTGTCGGCTCACTGATGGCGCAGGTAAACGCCATTGTGCTGGACCGCACGGTGGATGCCATCAACGCCCTGATAGGCACCGATTTCACCTGGGCCAGCGCCGCCCGCATCCTCACCATCATATCCATTGTGCTGCTGGGTAAGGAGATACTCTCTGCCATAATCACCTTTGCCCAGAATTACTTTGGCGAGCGGATGCGCATATTTGTCTCCCGCGACCTTGCACAGAGCGTGATAGAGAAGGTGCTTACCTTCCGTATGGCCTATTTCTCACAGGACGCCAACGCCACCGGCAAGGTGCAGTCCCGTATAGACCAGGGAGTCAGCAGCATCTCCCGCACGGTGCAGAATTTCTTCATAGATCTGCTGCCGCTGTTCACCACCGCCATACTGGCGCTGATATTGATGTTTGCCGCCAATGTCTATGTCGGCCTGGTGGCTCTGTGCATAGTACCTATTTATTTCTGGATAACCTACCGCCAGGCGCGCAGGCTCAAAGGCTGGAGGCGCGAGATGCGCGGCTATCTTGAAAGCAAGAGCCAGGGCATCAAGAACATCATAGATTCCATAAACGTCATCAAGAGCTTCAACCGCGAGGGGATAGAGGCTGCCAAGCAGCTGGAAATACAAAACAACGTCACCGCCAACCAGATGAAGACCCGTCAGATCGGTTTTTATTACGCCGGCGTGAAGAGTTTTGTGAAGCAGGTGGGTACCGTGCTGGTGATTATCCTCACAGCCTATCTGGTGCTGAGCGGCTATCCCGGAATGAGCATCGGTAAGATAATGTATCACGTGATGCTCTTCAGCAACGTGATTGCCCCCATAACCCAGCTTCAGCGAATATTTGACGATGTCAACGATGCTCTGATATATGCAGAAGGATTCTTCTCTATCCTGGATTCCGACGAAGAGATTGAACCCAGCGGCGATTATCGTCCAGAGCGCATATACGGCCGGTTCGAACTTAAGGATGTGGACTTTACCTATCCAAACGGCACCCAGGCGCTGTTCGGGGTGAATATGGTGATTGAGCCCGACAAGATCACCGCCCTGGTGGGTTTGTCCGGCGCCGGCAAGAGCACCATAGTGAACCTGCTGGACAAGTTCTATGAGCCGCAGAATGGCACAATTACGCTGGACGGAGTGGACCTTCGCCAGTACGACACCAAGTACCTCAGGGATAATATTGGTCTGGTGCTGCAGAAGAACCATATCTTTGACGGTACCATAGAAGAGAATATTCTCTACGGCAAGCCCGATGCCACCCACGAAGAAGTGGTGGAGGCGGCAAAGAAGAGTTATATCTACGATCAGATTATGGCTCTGCCCAAGCAGTTTGAGAATAAAGCCAGCGATCTTTCCGGCGGCCAGCAGCAGCGCATCGCCATTGCCCGTATGTTCCTCAAGAATCCGCCGGTGATATTCCTGGACGAGCCCACCGCCAGCCTGGATGCCATTGCCACCGAGCAGATCAAGAACAGTATTGACGCAATTAAGAAAGACCGCACGGTGATCATCATTTCGCACAGCATATCCCAGATTATTGACAGCGAAATGGTATATGCGCTTCAGAACGGCCGGGTAGAAGAGAGCGGTGATCCTGATTCTATCTATCGTAAAGGTGGTGTCTATAAGGATATTATAGATGCCAGCGCCCGCAGCCTGAACATAGAAAAGATAGCACGCACTATTTCCGACCAAGGTCCGGCTGAAAAATAAATTTGGATAATTCAAATAATCCCCCGTACTTTATAGGTTATTTTGAACCCTAGGTACAATGGAAGATGAGAAAGTGCTGACGCTTGCCGAAATCCCGGAGAAGGGACGGTGCGTCATTGCCAAAATCCACGGTCACGGCGGTTTCCGCAACCGCATTATGGAGCTTGGTTTTATAAAGGGGCAGACAGTAGATGTCCTTAAAAACGCTCCTCTTAAAGACCCTATCGAATACGAAATCCTTGGAAGTCACGTCTCGCTGCGCCGCAGCGAAGCCTCTAACATAGAGGTAGTTTCGCTGGACGAACAGCATCACTCCGACTTTAATTTCAACGGTACATTCCAGGAGCACGTACTATCTGAGGTAGAAGAGATTACCCGGCACATAAAAGTGGCTCTGGTGGGCAATCCAAACTGCGGCAAGACATCCTTCTTCAACTTTGCCACCGGCCTTCACGAGAAGGTGGGCAACTACAGCGGCGTCACGGTAGATTCCAAGGTAGGCACATTCCATCATAAGGGTTATACCATAGACCTTGTGGACCTGCCGGGCACCTATTCCCTCACTGAATATTCTCCTGAAGAGCTCTACGTCCGCAATTATATTGTGAACGAGAAGCCCGACCTGGTGCTCAATATCGTGGATTCCGGCAATCTGGAGCGCAACCTGTTTCTGACCACTCAGCTGATTGATATGAACCCTCGCATAGTGATGGCTCTGAATATGTACGACGAGCTTCAGAAAAGCGGGGACAAGCTGGACCACGAGAGTCTTGGGAAGATGCTGGGCTTTCCCATTGTGCCGGTGATTGCCCGCACCGGGCAGGGAATAAGCGATGTACTGGAGAAGATAGTTGAGGTATATTGCGACACCGAGGGGGCCAGCAAGCACATCCATATCAATTACGGCGAAAACGTAGAGCGGTTTATCTCTCAGGTCAAGGGTCTGGTAGAGGAAAACGACTCTGTGCGGGACAGCTACCACGGCCGCTATGTGGCCCTTAAACTTATAGAGAACGACAAGGAGACCCACAGGGCAATGTCGTCTCTCCCTAATTACGATAAAATCAAGAAGGCCTCTGACGAGGCCCGCGAGTCTCTTCAGAAAGAGTATCGCGACGACATAACCAGCATCATATCCAGTCTCAAGTACGGCTTTATCCGCGGTGCCTTGAAGGAGACCTACACCAAGGCTGCCAAAGAGAAGAGGCATAAGGGATACAGGCTGGACAATATATTGACACACAAGTGGCTGGGATTCCCGATCCTGCTGTTTTTGCTATGGCTGATGTTCGCGGCCACATTCACCCTGGGCGCCTATCCGCAGGCCTGGCTGGAAGCGGGCATCGCCGCCCTTGGCAACTGGCTGTCCGGAATACTTCCTGCCGGAATGCTTCGCGACCTTATTGTGGACGGTATAATAGCCGGAGTGGGAGGGGTGCTGGTATTCCTGCCAAACATCCTGATACTCTTCTTGTTTATATCTTTCTTTGAAGACAGCGGATATATGGCCCGCGTGGCGTTCATAATGGACAAGCTGATGCATCGCATAGGCCTTCACGGCAAATCGTTCATACCGTATATCATTGGCTTCGGATGCGGTGTGCCGGCCATTATGGCAACCCGCACTCTTGAGAGCCGCAAAGACCGGATACTGACCATAATCACAATTCCGTTTATGTCGTGCAGTGCCCGTCTGCCGGTGTTCCTGCTGTTTGTGTCGGCCTTTTTCAAAAAGCACCAGGCACTGGTGCTCATAGGGCTCTATCTTATAGGTATTCTGGTGGCGATAGTCACATCATTGCTGATGAAGAAGCTGGTGTTCAAGAATCACAACGACCAGTTTGTGATGGAGCTGCCGCCTTACCGCTTCCCCACGGCCCGCAATGTGCTGCGCCATATGTGGGACAAGAGTGCGCAGTATCTCAAAAAGATGGGAACCGTGATCCTGGCGGCTTCCGTAATTATCTGGGCACTTGGCTATTTCCCCCGCGCAAAGGAGGGGCAGAGCTCTGCGGAGCAGACGGCCAATTCTTATATAGGCCGCATTGGACGGGCTATCCAGCCTGCATTCCAGCCGCTTGGGTTTGACTGGAAAATGAGTGTGAGCCTGCTCACCGGCTTTGCTGCCAAAGAAGTTGTGGTATCCTCTCTTGGCGTGCTTTATTCTCCCGATGGAGAGGAGGTTGCAGAAGAAGCATCGCTTGCCCGGAACCTTAAGTCAGCCACCGGGCCTGACGGTAAAATTATATTTACACAGCCTGTTGTGTGGTCGTTCCTGCTGTTTGTGCTGCTTTACTTCCCGTGCATTGCCGCCGTGAGTGCCGTGCATAAGGAGGCCGGTCGCAAATGGGCCTGGTTCACCGTGCTTTATACCACCGCCGTAGCCTGGATTGTTTCCTTTTCGGTATATCACATTCTGCTTCTATGATTCTGGACATTATAGCATATCTTATCATAGCCGCCACAGTGGTCTGGGTCCTCTGGCGCATCTTCTTCAAGAAAGATAAACGATGCTCCTGCTCTTCCGGCTGCGACGGCTGTCCCTATTGCTCATCTTGTAATGAAGTAGCCCGAAATTTATGCGGAAAAAAAGATTGCGAAGGCGAGCATCGTCTAAATAAAAAAGCGAGGGCTTAATTATGCGAAGTTATGAATCCTAATGCACAACTGCTGCGCGAGTACGCTGCCAAATACAACGATCCGGTATATTTCCAGGAAGACCCGATATCTTTTCCTACGCGCTTTGCAGAGCAGATGCATCGCGGTGAGTGCAATCTGGCGGATGTGGAAATAGCGGCGGTGATATCCGCCCATCTGGCTTGGGGCCGGAGGGCAATGATTGTGCGGGACTGCGGCCGTGCTTTTGACGAGATGGGCTGGAAACCATACGACTATGTTATGAAAGGGGAGTACCGCTGCGAGCCTTGCTCGCTGCACCGCACAGTGATGTGGAGCGAGTTTGCCGCAATCTGCACCGCCTTGCGGGAGTTCTATCTTGAAAATGCTTCGCTGGAGCATCTCTCCCAGGACGAATTCCGCACCAGGATTTATTGTCGCAAGAGCGACAGAAACGCCGCCAACAAAAAAATCAATATGCTGCGCCGGTGGATGGTGCGCCGCGACGGCAAGGTCGACCTTGGACTTTGGCTGAATTCCGACCCAGCCGACCTGATAATCCCGCTGGATGTCCACGTTCACACCGTGGCTCGTGAAATGGGGCTTACGAGCCGCTGCAGCGCCGATTTCCGCACAGCCCGCGAAATCACTTCCGAACTTGCGGAAATCTTTCCGGGCGACCCTTGCCTGGGAGATTTTGCTCTTTTTGGCTACGGCGTCACCAGGAAGTAAAACTGCTGGCACTATTTTTAGTATATTTGTGAG
Source organism: Bacteroidales bacterium (assembly GCA_017428035.1). Classification (GTDB taxonomy): domain Bacteria; phylum Bacteroidota; class Bacteroidia; order Bacteroidales; family UBA932; genus Equibacterium. The sequence continues at coordinate 6,454 of JAFRRR010000093.1, forward strand.
TTAAAGGCCAGATAATGCCCAAACTCTTCATCATATCGGGTTGCAACGGCGCCGGTAAAACCACGGCGTCGTATACCATTCTTCCCGAGATGTTTGGCCTGCGGGAGTGTGTCAACTCCGACGAAATAGCAGAGCGCCTGTCTCCCAACAAGCCCGAGAGTGCCGCCATCCGCGCCAGCCGCATTATGCTGGAGCGTATGAACGAGCTCCTGGACAAAAGGGCCGATTTTGGCGTAGAAACCACCCTGGCCACACGAAGCCTTCTGCGGGTGATAGAAGATGCCAAGAATCTTGGCTATATGATCACCCTCATTTTTTTCTGGCTCAACTCTCCTGACCTTGCAGTAGAGAGAGTCAAGCGCCGCGTTGCATCGGGCGGGCATAATGTCACCGAGCCCACCATCCGCAGGCGCTATGTGCAGGGCATCATCAACCTTATGAACCGCTACATTCCGGTTGTGGATTCCTGGATGATTTTTGACAATTCGGCCACTCCGGCAGCAATGATTGCCGAGGGCGGTTTGGACCAGATGACCAAGATCCACAATAAGGCCGTTTACGATAAACTTAAAACCATATCGAGTTGAAAAAGATACTTCTTATAGCAGCGTTTGCGCTTTTCTCTCTGGCGGGTTATTCCCAGGAAATTTACATCCATCCCAAAGCTCCTGCTGTGCCGGAGTATGTCGATTTTGCCGGAGACCGCATCACTTTTGACCGCGACGATCTGTATGAACGGATGGATCGCGAGCTGATGACATTTACCTATATGCACACCACATCCAGCCTGATGCTCAAACGTAGCGTGAGGTTTTTTACCCAGGTGGTGCCTATATTGAAAGAGAAAGGCATACCAGAAGACCTGAAATATCTTATGGTGATAGAGAGCAATCTGGATCCCAAGGCGGTTTCGGTGTCAGGTGCGGCAGGACTGTGGCAGTTTACCAAGGCCACCGCAAAGCAGTATGGCCTGGAAGTAAACGACGAGGTTGACGAACGCTACAATATTGAAAAAGAGACTGTCGCTGCCTGCAAATATCTTAAAGAAGCTTATCGCAAATATGGCGACTGGATGACCGTGGCGGCAAGTTATAATGCAGGGCAGGGGGGCATATCCCGCCGTCTGCAAGAGCAGAAAGAGAGCAGCGCAATGGACCTGTATCTGCCTGAAGAGACCTCCAGATATATGTTCCGTGTGCTCACTGCCAAGCTTTTTATGGAGCATCCCGAGCGTTTCGGCTATGACATCACCGGCTCCGAACTGTATCCATACCGCAAGCCGGCCAAGGTCGTGACGGTCACCGGTCCGATACCTTCTCTGGTGGATTTTGCCAAGAATAATGGTGTCAGCTACGATGCGCTTAAAAAGGCAAATCTCTGGCTGCGTGGCGACAAACTTACCAACGCCGGCGGCAAGGCATATCAGATTATTATCCCTGCCTTGAGATAGATATTTAAATTTTTCATATATTTGCTTAATTGAATTGTTTAAAACACTTATAAACACTGAAAAATGAAAAAACTTTTTGCAATCATTGCGTTCTGCATTCTCACTGCAACAGCAGTCAACGCTCAGGACTACAGCAAGGCTATCGGTATCGAAGGCGGTTGGGAAGGTGTAGGTCTTACTTTCAAACAGTTCACCAGTGGCGGTAACTTTATGGACTACAAGGCTAACGTTTATATCAATGGTGGTCTTGGCGCAATTGCCAGCGCAACCTACGATTTCAACGTGCCTCTGGCTCCCGGTTTCTCTTTCTTCTATGGTCTTGGTCTTGAGGCCGGCTTCTTTACAGGCCATTATCACGGCTATGACTATACCGGAAACCTTATGGCCGGAGCATTCGGCAACGTCGGTATCGAGTATGCTTTCTCTGCCATTCCTTTTGCAATATCCCTTGACTGGAACCCCGGTATCCGCCTGATTATCAAAGAGGATCCTTATTTTGGTCCCGTTTGGACAGCAGGCTGCCTTGGCATCAAGTATACCTTCTAAGTCAGAAGTATTACATCGTAATAATGGCGACCCTCTTATTTAGGGCCGCCATTTTTTATCAGAACTATTTCTTATATTTGAGAAAATGAAATACCTATGGCAGACGAAAAAATCATATTCTCGATGAACGGTGTGGGCAAGGTCCTGCCGCACAACAACAAGGTTATCCTGAAGGATATCTACCTGAGCTTCTTCTACGGTGCTAAAATCGGCATCATAGGCCTGAACGGCAGCGGTAAGAGTACCCTGCTCAAGATTATCGCCGGCATAGAGAAATCCATCCGCGGCGAGGTGGTATGGGCACCCGGCTATACTGTGGGCTACCTGGCCCAGGAGCCTGAGATGGATCCCGACAAAACCGTCCTGGAAGTAGTTCAGGAGGGCGTTCAGGAGGTTATGGACCTGCTGAATGAATACAACGAAATCGGGATGAAGTTTGCCGAGCCTATGGACGACGATCAGATGAATAAGCTCATCGAGCGCCAGGGCGAACTCACCGAACTGATAGACCACCATGGCGGCTGGGAAATTGATTCCAAGCTGGAAAGGGCTATGGATGCACTTCAGTGCCCTCCTTCCGAGGCGATTGTGAAGAACCTTTCGGGTGGCGAACGCCGCCGCGTGGCACTTTGCCGCCTGCTGCTCCAGCAACCCGACGTGCTGCTTCTGGACGAGCCCACCAACCACCTGGATACCGAGAGCATCCAGTGGCTGGAGGCGCATCTGCAGCAATACAAGGGCACTGTGATAGCGGTAACTCACGACCGATATTTCCTGGACAACGTGGCTGGCTGGATACTTGAGCTGGACCGCGGCGAAGGCATCCCCTGGAAGGGCAATTACTCTTCCTGGCTGGACCAGAAAACCAAACGGCTGGCACAGGAAGAAAAGCAGGAGAGCAAGCGCCGCAAGACACTGGAGCGCGAGCTGGAATGGGTGCGGATGGCACCCAAGGCACGTCAGGCCAAGCAGAAAGCCCGTCTGGGCGCCTACGAGAAGCTGGCCAGTGCCGATGTCAAGCAAAGAGAAGAGAATCTGGAAATCTATATCCCCAACGGGCCGCATCTGGGCAACAAGGTCATCCGTTTCAATGATGTATCCAAGGCCTACGACGGCCGCGTGCTTTTCGAACACCTGACCTTTGAACTGCCACCGGCGGGCATCGTGGGTGTCATAGGCCCCAACGGAGCCGGCAAAACCACCCTCTTCCGTCTTATTATGGGCATAGAGAAGCCCGATACCGGCAGCATAGAAATAGGCGAGACGGTGAAACTGGCCTATGTGGACCAGCAGCACAAGTCCATCGACCCCGAAAAGACCGTATACCAGACGGTGGCCGGCGATTCCGAATGGGTGCGTATGGGTGGCCGTGAAATCAACGCCCGCGCCTGGATATCCAGGTTCAATTTTTCAGGCGCCGACCAGGAAAAGAAGTGCGGCGTACTCTCGGGCGGCGAGCGCAACCGTCTGCACCTTGCCCTCACGCTCAAAGACGAAGGCAACGTGCTGCTGCTTGACGAGCCTACCAACGACGTGGATGTGAACACCATCCGCGCCCTGGAGGAGGGTCTGGACGGCTTCGCCGGCTGCGCCGTGGTAGTGAGCCACGACCGCTGGTTCCTGGACCGCATCGCAACCCACATCCTGGCCTTCGAAGGCGACAGTCAGGTGGTCTTCTTCGACGGCAACTACTCCGAATACGAAGAAAACAAGAAGAAACGCCTGGGCGATACAGAGCCCAAGCGCTTCAAATATAAAAAGTTGATGGAGTAGAATAGCGGTCTATTCTTCTATTAGTTTCCAGCCTTTCGGGAGTTTGATGTCATAGTTGAATTTGCCGTCGTTGCAAGACCATTCAATTTTGATGTCACCTTCCTTGACGGGGAGGATGGCGCTGCACTGCTTGAGGCCGGTGTCGCGAAGGCGCAGGGTCAGCGTCTTGCCCACGCGGTCCACATTGTACAGGCCGGCGGCATCGCGATAGAATACGTGTGCCAGATGGGCGGCAAAGCCGTGGTTGCAGCTGTCGCTGTAGGTCATATTTTCCCAGAGGGTTCCGGTGGCTTCGGCCATAGGGAGATAGAAGTCCACAGCCTCTTTCATCATTTGCGCACCCAATCCGTTCTGTGAGAGAAGCTCCATACGCAAATAGTTGCCGAACAGGGCGTTGGCCTTGGGCACGTCGGGATACTTATCCTCTATGTTGCGGATAGGGCCGAATTCGGTGGTGAGCTTCTGCCAAAGTTCGGGATAAGTCTCGGGGGTGGCGGTGCCAAAGAAGAAGGCGTAGTACTGGCAAGTCTCGGTGTGGTTGTTTGTAATCTGCAGCGAGCCGTCTTCCTGGCGCTTTGCATTGTCTATGAAGAACCGGCCGTCAAAGGCCTGTTTGCGGATGGTTTCCCGCATAGACTCGGCGCGTTCGTGCAGCGAAGGGTCATTGTACATTCTGGCAACAGCGTCCAGCATTCCTGCATACTGCATATTGGAAGGATAGTTCACGTCCTGTACGAAATGGTTGGCTGCAGACCACTCTATGAATACCCAGCTGCCGAGCCGCTCCAGCAGGCCGTCAGAATTCAGATATTTATCAAAGAAGTCGACCAGGCCGTATACGCGGTTTTTGAAGGCATCCACCATCTCCCGGTCGCCGCTGCGGGCCAGATACTCCTCGAGTTCCAGCACAAACCACATAGCGTAGTTGGGAATGTAGGTGCCGCCCTCGAAATTGTCAGAAGGATAGCACATAGGCAACATACCTTCCGGGATGGTTTTGAAGTGCTCCGGCAACAGGTAGTTTTCAAGGAAGTTCTTCTCTACGTTGGTGGCGCCGGAGAGGTCGCACTCTACTCGGGAAGAGAAGAAACTGTCGCCCAGCCAGCCGGCCCTCTCGCGGCTGGGGCAGTCCATAAAGATGTCCAGGGCGCACTGGCGGATAGTCTGCCGCGCTGCCTCGAATATCTTGTTCAGGTCCTCGTTGTCACAGCTGAACTGGCCTGCCTGAACCGCAGAATTGCAGTAGTCGCGTATATAAAGCCGCTTTACGGTAGCATCGCCGGTAAAAGCGACCTGGGCAAACTGCATAGTGTAGGGTTCGAAACTCTCCAGAGAGTAGGTGCCCGGTTCCAGTTCGTAGGCTACATAGCCGCGGAAAGGCATACGGTGCTTGAGCTCTCCGTTGGTGAGGAGTTCTTCGAAATCTATGGTGAGGGAGGTCTTCTCTCGCACCTCTATCTCGCAGCCAAGGAAACCGCTGTATTCGCAGCCGAAAGTGTAAAGGCGCCTTTCTGGATCAATAACCGAAGCCTCGTGCACTGTATAATCGGGGTAGGGAACGCGGCGCACAATTGTGGTCTTGCTGCTTTGAGGAACCAGCTTTACCTCGCTTTCGCAAGCGAAATCGACGTCGGTCTGCCAGCGGTCATAGCCGTCGGCAAGAACCCAGTATTCCATCTGGGTGCGCTGATAACTGTATTTGGGCACATCCTGTATTCTCTGGTGCAGGTCATAGGCCTTGAAACCGCTGCCTGTGGCGGCAATTACCTCTCGGCCCGAAACTATCTCCGCCTGCAGGAAAGAGGGTTGGCTAAGCAGGTAAAAAGACTCGGTATTATAGCCTACGACCTCTACCGATACCACATTTTTCCCTTCGTGCAAATATGGTGCAATGTCGTAGCAGTCAATACGGTAATAGTCGTGAGCGGCCACGCAGGGACCGTGTCCCACGAACTCGCCGTTGACTTTGAGACGATATACGGTGCTGGCGGCAATGCGAATGTCGGCCTCCTTTTGGCAATCTATCACCTCGCGGAATGCCAAGGTCAGGTTTTTCTCCAGTTCACGCCCCTCGGCCCATACAGGGACGGCCTTTTTAAATGAATCAATGTTTTGTCTGTCAATTGTTTGTTTGCAACTGCAGGTCAGCGCAAGGACGACAGCCATCGCCCAGAGGAATTTAATTCTCATTATGTAGTCTATTTATATAATTTTATCGCATCGGGTTCGCCCACCAGCCAAACCACGTCGCCTGGCAGCATCACCATATCGGGTTCCGGATTCATATATGTCTCCTGCCCGCGCTCTATGCCTATCAGCATACAGCCGGAGTTGCGCATATCCACCATTTTGAGCGATTTGCCAGCCAGGAGCGAGGCTGCTGTGAGTTCAAACGACTCCACGTCCACGGCGCTCCGGCCTCCTGTGCTTAGCGCCAGATCTTCCTGGAGGGACTGCTTGAAGGCTTCCACCCGGGTTTTTGTGCCCACTACCAGTATTTCGTCGGCGGGGTAGAGGTATTCCGAGGCAGAAGGGATGTTGATTATGTTGCTGCCGCGCGTGATTTTTACAATGTTGACGCCGTAGTCGCGGCGCAGCGGAATCTCCTTAAGCTGCTTTCCGGCGTATTTGAAGTCAGATGATACTTTCAGATTCTCTACGCAGATATCGTGGCCGTCCATCTTCTCGCGGATGGTGGTGGTTACGGGCGCAGCCTGGCGCTGGTATTCCTCTTTCTGGCGCATATTCTCAAGGAACCGGCTCTCCAGGGTGCTGGTGCGTTTGTTGAAGATTCTGAGCAGGATAAAAATGGCGGCGGCGATGGCGGCAATCAGTATCACAATGCCCAGTCCGGGCTTGAAATAGTGCGACACAACTGCCATTACAAAGCTCACAGCCAGGAAGATCTTGAGGGCACTCATCGCAATCAGGGGGCCGCGGCCGGCTGCGGACGATGACGCCCAGATGCCGTCGTAAAGCGCCTTGTATTTGCCGGCTGCGGTGACCATCCCATATAGGAAAGGAGTCATTACCAGCAATGTGATAGCGGCGCATATAACCTTGAGCAGCAATGGATTAATGTGAGAGAAGTGCTCGCTGGCAAACGGGTCCAGAAACATATTGGAAGCAAACAGCACCGCCACAAGCATCACGTTGTAGGGAATCATCCTCACCAGGTAGGCTTTGATAAGCTGCCTCCACTGGCTTTCGCTGGCCTTGGAACGGCTGGTGGCGCGCACTTCGCTGAGCGATTCAAACAGTTTGGGCGGCAGTTTGCGGCTTATGAAACCGTAGAAAGGCTCCGATAGTTTTATGAAGTATGGTGTGGTGAAGGTGGTGATTACCGACACTGCCACCACCACCGGGTAGATGTAGTCTGCCATCACTCCCAGGCTCTTGCCCAGGCTGGCTATGATAAAGGCGAATTCGCCAATCTGGGCCATAGAAAAGCCGCTGCGTACGGCGCTGTGAAGCCCCTGGCCGGCCATCAGCACGCCGCTGGTGGCAAACAGCGGAATGCCTATCACAACCGCTGCAATGAGTATCAGAATCGGCTTCCAGTACTGTGCAATTATGGCAGGATCCACCATCATTCCCACCGAGACGAAAAAGATGGCCCCGAAGAGGTCCTTTATGCTTTTGATAGAGTGGGAGATACGCTCTCCCTCTAAAGTTTCGGCAAGCAGCGAGCCCATCACAAACGCGCCGAGCGCAGAAGAGAAACCAGCGGCGGTAGCCAGCGCCACCATTCCGAAGCAGAGGCCCACAGAGAGTATCACCAGCATCTCTTCGTTCATCACCCGCCGCCCTTTTTTGAAGAGAGTAGGAATTAGATACATGCCCACCACGAACCAGAGCACCAGGAAGAACAGAAGTTTGAGTAAGGCCATCACCATCTCGCCGCCGGCAAACTGCTTGCTCACAGCCATAGTGCTGAGCAGCACCATCAGCACCACGGCCAGCAGATCTTCTACCACGAGGGTGCCGAAGACTATGTTGGTGAACGGTTTTCCTTTGAGGCCCAGGTCGTCGAAAGCCTTGATAATAATGGTGGTGGAGGACATCGAGAGCATACCGCCCAGGAAAATGCGCTCCATATGGCTCCATCCCATCGCACCGCCGATGGCCATACCGGTCACGAACATTCCGGCGAAGATGGTGCCGGCGGTAATCAGCGCGCTGCTGCCCACTTTCAAAAGCTTCTTGAAACTGAATTCAAGTCCCAGGGCAAAGAGCAGGAATATGATGCCAATCTCTGACCATTGCTCTACATTCTCGGGGTTGGTCAGTCCGGGGAAAAGTCCGAAGTGAGGCCCTACGAGAAATCCTGCCACTATGTAGCCGAGTATCAGAGGCTGTTTCAGCGCTCTGAAAATCAGGGTAATGATGCCGGCAGAGATAAATATCAGAGCAAGGTCGCGGACCAGATTCAGGCTTTCGTCCATAGCGGGAACGGATTAATTGGTTCTGCGCACCAGACGCCTGCTGGTCAAATTGAAAATCAAGGCCAGGGACACGGTCACCGTGGCGGCAATGATGTGGCCAATGAGAGGGTCAAACGACAATCCGCCGGCCTTTGGAGGGGCCACCATAAAATAGCAGACGCACACATAGGTCAGGAAGATGGCCGGGATGGCCGTAAAGAGCGGATTCTTGCCGTGTTTATAAAGATAGCGCGATGCAGTCCATAGCATTATGTTGGCAAGCACCTGGTTGGAGATGCCCACATAGTTCCATATCGTAGAAAAGTCGAATGTGCACACCAGCACCGCAATGATAAAGATGGGAATTGCAATGTAGATGCGGTTCATAATAGGCCTCTGGTTAAAATGCAGCGCATCGGCCACTATCAGCCGCAGGCTGCGGAAGGCGGTGTCTCCCGAGGTGATGGGGCAGGCAATCACACCCAGAAGTGCAATGATTGCTCCCACTGTTCCCAGCCAGTCTTTGCAAATGGCATTGACCAGTATGGCTGGTGTGCTGCCGGCAGCAGCAGCGGTATTGAGCCCTTCAGGCCCGCCGGTATATGCCATAGCGGCGGTGGCCCAGATTGAAGCCACAATTCCCTCGCAGATCATCGCCCCGTAGAACACCGGCCGTCCGTATTTCTCGTTGGGCAGACAGCGGGCCATAATGGGGCTCTGGGTGCTGTGGAAACCCGATATCGCTCCGCAGGAGATCACAATGAACAGCATCGGGAACAATAAATGGGTATCGGGGTTGGAGTGGAAATTCCTGAGGGTGGCGGGAGTGAGTTCGGTGAGGGTGATGCTCCCGTTGAACCCTTTCACAATCAGCGCGCAGCCCACGGCCACCGCCATAAACAACAGCACGGCGCCCAGGTAGGGATATATCCTGCCGATAATCTTGTCTATCGGCACAAGGGTGGCCAGAATGTAATATACGAAAATGATGATAATCCAGAACAATTTGGACACCGGCGCCAGATTGTTCAGCAAGTCTGCCGGACCGGTAACGAAAGAGCAGCCGATGCCTATCAGCAGAATCGCTATGAATACCTGCATAATGCGGCGGATATTCTTGCCAAGATAAATGCCGATTATAGACGGCGTGCCGCGGCCGGAGGCGCGCATCGACATCATTCCGGAGAAGAAATCGTGCACTGCACCCATAAATATGCAGCCTACCACAATCCATATATAGGCGGCAGGGCCATAGGCGGCACCGAGTATTGCGCCGAATATTGGGCCTAGGCCGGCAATGTTCAAGAACTGGATTATGAAGATGCGCCAGGGCTTGAGCGGCTGGAAATCTACGCCGTCGTTGTGGCTGATGGCGGGTGTGGGGCGGTTGGGGTCGGAGCGGAACAGCTTCTTATCTACAAATTTCCCGTAGAACAGATACCCGAGAACCAGCAGTACGATAGAGGTTATAAAGGTTATCATAGCTACAAATGTAGACATTTTTGCCCTATTATTATTTCATATAATTGCTAACTTTGGCAATTCTTATATTTCAAAATGAAAAAGCTAGCAATCATCTTCTCTTTGTGCCTCCTGCTTGCAAGTTGCAATGCCGACAAGTGCACCATCAAACCCGGCGAACTTACCACTGAATACAAAGCCGATGCCTTTACGGACGTTCTTTCGCCCCGCTTCTCCTGGATCAATACATCCACAAAGAGCGGTGCTGCCCAGTCGTCCTACCGCATCCGTATGTTCAAGGACCCTGCAAATCCCGAAAAAGTATATTGGGACAGCGGCATAATAATCAGCGGTGAATCGGTGCTTATTCCCTATCAAGGCAAGGCGCTGGAGTCCTGCACAGATTACTACTGGCAAGTTCAGGTCCGCGACGAAAAAGGAGAGCCGTCTGTATGGAGTCCCGTATGCCACTTCCACACCGGCATCCTGATGCAGAGTCTCTGGAAGGCAAAATGGATTGGCGCGCCTTGGCAGGGAGAGGAGTCGTATGACTGGGACCGCAGCGAAGATGTACAGCCGGCGCCGCTGCTCCGCAAAGAGTTTGAGGTTGCCAAACCGGTCAGGAGTGCCCGTTTCTACGGCACCGGCCTGGGCTATTTTGAACTCTATGTGAATGGCAGCAAGGCAGGCAACGAGTATCTGGTGCCCAACGAGACCAACTATGGCTACCGTGAAAAGCTGGCAGAAAGGCTGATTCCCGTTCCCGATCCGTTCAACGGCTATAGCGTGGCCTACGTCAGCTACGACCTCACCGACAAGATTGTGCAGGGGGCGAATGCTGTGGGTGTGATACTTGGCAACGGCTTCTACGACCTTGTGTTCCGCCGCTTTGTGATGGGCTACGGTGTTCCCAAGTTCTTCGGCCAGATATTGATTAAATATGAAGATGGCACAAGCGAGGTGATTGCCGGCGACACTTCCTGGAAGATAGAAAAGAGTGCCATACTCTACGACCAGATGTATATTGGCGAGCAGTACGATGCCCGCCGCGAGCACGAAGGCTGGTCCAAGCCGGGCTACGACGATTCCGCCTGGGCAAATGCCGTGGAGAAAAGGGTTCCCGAAGGGGAACTTGTGGCACAACTTGGTCCCAGCGACCGCATCACCGCTGTATACAAACCCGTTTCTATTGAAAAGATAGACTCTACCGGAGCCTTCAAGGTCTCTTTCCCCGAAGAGATATCGGGCTGGGTGGAACTCAAGGATCTTAATCTGAAAGAGGGCCAGCAGGTAACAGTAAGTTATCTTAACGAATCGCTGGTCTCCAGCAATGTTTATACTGCCAAAGGTTCCGGCAAAGAGAGTTATCATCCCCGTTTCGAGTGGAATGTATTCTCTCAGGTAGAAATCACCGGACTGGAGTCGCTCAAGGCTAGCCAGATAGAGGCTCAGGCCGTGAATTCCGATATCCCTCAGGCAACCACATTCGAGACCTCGAACGCACTCATAAACAAGATTGACAAGATTTGGCGCCGCAGTATGCTGGACAATATGCACGGCAGCGTTCCTACCGATTGCCCTCACCGCGAGCGCATAGGCTATACCGGTGACGGTCAGGCTGTTGGTCCAACAACTATGACCACAATGGGAGCCCAGAGTTTCTACAACAAGTGGATCCGCGACCTGCGCGAGGCTCAGAAGCCCGACGGCTATGTGGCCAATTCGGCCCCCTGGCAGCCTGAGGCCGGAGGCGGAATTCCCTGGGGAGCATCTATCAGCATAATCCCTTACGAATTCTTCTGGGAATACGGCGACCTGCGTCAGCTAAGGGAGTGCTACAAGCCTATGCAGGACCAGACTCGCTGGATGACCACCTGGGTAGATCCCGCAACCGGCATTATGGAAAGCCGTTCGGGTCACTATTTCAAGGATCTCGGCGAGTGGGTTCCAGCCTATGGGCTTCCTTCCAACGCATTGGTTCACACCTGGTTCCTCTGGGCCTGCGCCGACATCACGGCCCGCACCGCCGCCATTTTGGGCGATGCCGCCGGCCTGGAATATTTCTCTGCTCTTCGCGACAGCACCGCCGCCGCTTTCCACCGTGTCTTTTACAATCCTGAAACCGGATCATACGGCAAGGACGGCAGCAACGTGTTCGCCCTGGCTATGGGCGTTCCCGCCGACAGGGAAGATAAGGTTGTGAAGGCGCTGGTGGATAATATCGCAGAGAAGGACAATCACCTTCATACTGGCTTTGTCGGCTTCCGCTACCTGTGCGAGATGCTGGTAAAGCACGGCCACGCCGATCTGGCCTATGAAATTATCAACAAGCGCGACTATCCCAGTTTCGGCTGGTGGATAGAGCAGGGCGCCACAGTGACCTGGGAGCAGTGGAACGGAGAGTTTTCTCACAATCATCCCTTTATGGGAGGCGGTATCCGCTGGTTCTACCGTGACCTTGCTGGTCTTGAGCCCACAACTGCCGGCTATAAGACCTTTGAGATCAGGCCCACCGTGGTGGACGGTCTAGACTGGGTCAAGTTCACAAAAGACTGCCCTTACGGCCGCATTGCCATAGACTGGAAGGTCTCAGGGAACAATTTCACTTTGAAATGCACCGTGCCGGTGGGCACCACCGCCAAGGTTTATGTTCCCGACGGCGGCAGTGTCCGCGAAGAAACCCTTGTCAGCGGCAGTTATACTCTTAAAGGAAACATCAAATAGTCATATATGAGAAGACTCTTCTTTGTCCTTTCGGTTTTCATTCTGGCAGTCGGCTGCAACAAATCAAATTGCAGCATCACCCCCGGAAGCCTTACCACCGAATACAAGGCCGATGCATTCACTGATGCGGTTTCGCCCCGTTTTTCGTGGATCAATACCAGCAAAGAACAGGGTGCGGCCCAGAGTTCGTATATAATCAGGGTATTTAAAGATCCAGCCAATCCAGACAAGGTTTATTGGGATTCCGGCATCGTGATCAGTGATGAATCTGTGCTGGTGCCCTACAAAGGCAAGGCGCTGGAGTCCTGCACGGACTATTACTGGCAGGTTCAGGTTCGTGACCAAAAGGGCGAGTCTTCCCGCTGGAGTCCGGTATGCCACTTCCACACAGGTGTTTTGTTGAGCAGTTTGTGGCAGGCAAAGTGGATTGGGGTTCCCTGGCAGGGAGAGAATTCTTATGACTACGAGATGAGCGAGGATGTGCAGCCGGCACCGCTGCTCCGCAAGGAGTTTGAGGTTACAAAACCGGTCAGGAGCGCACGCTTTTATGGCACCGGCCTGGGTTATTTCGAATTGTATTGCAATGGCAGCAAGGCTGGGAATGAGTACCTTGTCCCCAACCAGACCAACTATGGCTACCGCGAGAAATTGGAAGAGCGTCTGCTCAAGATTCCCGATCCGTTCAACGGTTACAGCGTGGCCTATGTAAGCTACGATTTGACCGACAAGATTGTGCAGGGACGCAATGCCGTGGGCGCGATACTCGGCAACGGCTACTATGACCTGGTATTCCGCCGCTTTGTGATGGGCTATGGTGTGCCCAAGTTCTTTGGACAGATAGTGATCAGCTACGAGGATGGTACAAAGGACGTCATTGCCAGCGACACATCCTGGAAAGTAGAAAAGAGCGCCATTGTATATGACCAGCTCTATTTTGGTGAAGTGTACGATGCCCGCAAAGAGCACGAAGGCTGGTCCAAACCGGGTTATGACGATTCTTCCTGGGCGAATGCTGTGGAAAAGAGGGCTCCGGAAGGGGAGCTTGTGGCCCAGATGGGTCCCAGCGACCGTGTTACCGGCACCTGGGCGCCTACCAAGATAGAGAAGATTGACTCCACCGGCTCTATTATAGTTACATTCCCCGAATATATTTCGGGCTGGGTAGAGCTCAAGAACCTGAACCTTAAGGAGGGGCAGGAAGTCACGGTATTCAACCTTACAGAAGACTACAATGCAGCCGAAAAGGCCGTGAGCTCAATGAAATATATAGCAAAGGGCACCGGCAGGGAGAGCTGGCATCCCCGTTTTGAATATTATGCATTCCAGCAGGTAGAGATATTCGGCCTGGACGATATCAAACCCAGCCAGATAGAGGCTCAGGCGGTCAACAGCGACGTGGAGCAGGCAAACTCGTTTGAGTGCTCCAACGACCTGCTGAACTATATGGACAAGATATGGCGCCGCACCCAGCTGGACAATATGCACGGCAGTATCCCCACCGATACCCCTCACCGCGAGCGCATAGGCTACACCGGCGACGGCCAGGCCGTAGGTGTGACCACAATGACAACGATGAACACCGGGGCGTTTTATTACAAATGGCTGCGTGACCTCCGCGAGGCCCAGAAGCCTGACGGCTATGTATGCAATTCGGCACCCTGGCAGCCCGAAGCTGGTGGCGGAGTGGCTTTTGGCTCTGCTATGAACGTGGTTCCCTACGAATTTTACTGGGAATACGGCGACCGGCGCGCCCTTTCAGAATGCTACGATGCTATGGCTGCCCACACCCGCTGGATGCTGAACTGGGTAGACCCCGCCACCAAGATTATGGAGAGCAGAACCGGTCAGTATTTTATGGATCTGGGAGAATGGAACGCTCCTTGGGATATTCCTTCCAAGGCGCTGGTGCACACCGCCTTCCTATGGACTTGCGCAAGGATGACTGCAGAGGCTGCAGAGGTGCTTGGCAAGACTGCCGACGCCGCTTATTTTGCCGCGTTGCGCGACACTACAGCCGCAGCATTCCACCGCAGTTTTTATGATCCCGAAACGGAATCTTACGGCAAGTGGGGCAGCAATATGTGGGCGCTGCTGATTGGTGGTGTTCCGCAGGAGAGGCTCGACAAGGCATTGAATGCCCTGGTGGCCAATATTGCCGAGTGCGACAACCATCTTCACGTCGGGTTTGTGGGATGGCGTTATCTGTGCGAAATACTGGTTAGATACGGCCGTGCCGATCTGGCATACGAGATCATCAACAAGCGCGATTTCCCCAGCATCGGTTATTGGATAGAGCAGGGGGCCGTCACTTTCTGGGAGCAGTGGGACGGCGTGTTCTCCCGCAATATACCATTTATGGGAGGCGGCATCCGCTGGTTCTACCGTGACCTGGCAGGCCTTGAGCCCACCAGCCCCGGCTATAAAACTTTCGAGATCAGGCCCACCGTGGTGGATGGTCTCGACTGGGTCAAGTTCCATAAGGATTGCCCTTACGGCCGCATCGATATTGATTGGAATGTGGCAAAGGACGGCACCTTCACTCTCAAGTGCACCGTGCCCGTAAGCACAACCGCCAAGGTCTACATCCCCGACGGCGACACCCTCCGCGAGGAAACCCTTCCCAGCGGTAAATACACCCTGAAAGGCTTAGTGAAATAGTACTCTACGTTCAGGGCTGATGCCTTCGCCTGAAAGGCATACGGCTGATATCTGCCCTTCGCATTCAGCGTAGAAAAAGCTTTGCGTAGGGAACAGGGGTTCTATGTTCTCCATGGCCCGGAGCGAAGCTTTTTCGAAGCCAGCGAAGGGCGTATTATAATTAGCGGGGAGTGAAGCCGGCAGATACTGCATTGGCGGTGTCGCGGTCTTTGATCTGGGCGAGGATGGAAAGTGCAAACTCGGTGGCATAGCCGGGGCCGCGGCCGGTGACAAGGCGTCCGTCCACTACGCTGCCAGCCTCCTTGTGCTTGATGCCAGCTGCCTGAAGCGTGGCCTCAAAACCATCATAGCAAGTCATCTCCAGGCCGGCAAAAGTATCGCCTAGAGAAGCCAGTACAACTGCCGGAGAGGCGCAGATAGCAGCCACTCCGCCGCCCGCCGCCCAGTGTGCCTTGAGAAGCGCCATAAGCGGCCCGAACTCCGCCAGATTCTTGGCGCCCGGCATTCCGCCCGGGAATATCATATAGTCAGAAGGGGATGCCTCTGTGCTGATGATCTCTTCAAGGTCTTCCCAGCAAAGATCAGTGATAAGCTGCTGGCCGTGGGCCCCCTCTACCAGAGAATTGTCATAAATGGAAACCGATTTTACATCTACGCCGCCTCGGCGCAGAATGTCCAGTGTGGCAATTGCCTCGACCTCCTCGAAGCCGTCGGCAAAAAAAATAAAAGTTCCTTTCATAAATCGTGTTTAAAGTATTCCAAAGTTAAAAAAAATGCTACTTTTGCAAAACCGCATTTCACATACACTATGGACAAACTTGGTTTCGACAAGGATAAATACCTTGCTATTCAGTCGAATAAAATCAAGGAGCGCATCGCTATGTTCGGCGACAAGCTCTACCTGGAATTTGGAGGCAAACTTTTTGACGACTATCACGCCAGCCGTGTGCTGCCCGGATTCGCTCCTGACATCAAGATTCAAATGCTGCTGCAGCTGAAAGACGAAGCCGAGATAGTGCTGGTGATTAACGCAGCCGACATAGAGAAAAACAAGATCCGCGGCGACCTGGGTATCACCTACGATATGGACGTCCTGCGTCTGATAGACGCCTTCCGCGGATACGGTCTTTATGTGAGCAGCGTGGTGCTCACCCGCTTTGAAAACCAGGCGAATGCCATAGCATATCAGAAGAAACTGGAGGGACTTGGCCTCAAGGTATATCGCCATTATCCCATAAGCGGTTATCCTTCAAATATCCCTCTCATCCTCAGCGACGATGGCTATGGCCGGAACGAGTTTGTGGTTACCAGCCGCCGTCTGGTGGTGGTCACCGCCCCCGGCCCCGGAAGCGGCAAGATGGCCACCTGCCTGAGCCAGCTCTATCACGAAAACAAGCGCGGGGTGAAAGCGGGTTATGCCAAGTTCGAGACCTTCCCGGTGTGGAGCATGCCGCTCAAACATCCTGTGAATCTGGCCTACGAGGCCGCTACGGTGGATCTCAAGGACGTCAATATGATTGACCCGTATCACCTTGAGGCATACGGAAAGATTGCCGTGAACTACAACCGTGACGTGGAGATATTCCCGGTGCTGAACCAGATGCTGAAGGAGATTATTGGCGAGTCACCGTACAAGTCTCCCACCGATATGGGTGTGAATATGATTGGCGAGTGCATCAAAGACGACGAAGTGGTTTGCGACGCCTCTTGCCGCGAGATAATCCGCCGCTACTACAATGTGGCCTGCCAGGTCCGTACCGCCAACGCCGAACCGGAACAGCTGACCAAGCTGGAAATGGTTATGGAGCAGGCACACGTCTCACTGGAAAACCGCAAGGTGGCCGTGCTGGCAGAGAAGGTAGAGGAAGAGACCGGGATGCCTGCCGCAGCTATTGAGATGAACGACGGCACCGTGATTTCCGGCAAGACCAGTGAACTGCTTGGCGCATCCAGCGCAATGCTGCTCAATGCCCTTAAATATCTGGCCAAGATTCCCAAGGAAGTCAAGTTGATATCTCCTCTGGTAATCGAACCCATCTGCGACCTGAAGTTGCAGCATCTCGGGCACAAAAATCCCCGTCTGCACGTGAATGAAGTGCTGCTGGCGCTCTCTATCTGCGCGCTGACCGATATCAATGCAAAGAATGCCGTGCAGTGCCTGGACGACCTGCGCTGCTGCGAAGTGCACTCCAGTGTGATTCTATCCGGTGTGGATGTGTCTACCCTTAAAAAACTTGGTGTGAATCTGACCAGCAGTCCAAAGTACCAGACCAAGAAACTCTATCACGCCTAGCCTTAGCGGGCCAAAGCCTGAATGACATCGAAAATAAGACGCGTGCGCTTGGCCAGAACCTTGTGGTCAATGATATCCGGCGTGTCGCTGGTCTTGAGCGTATGCTGGTGGAATCCCGATGTGAACAGCAGCGCCGGAATGCCTCTCTGGCTGAAAGGGTAGTGGTCCCCCAGTTTGTACATAGTCTTTGTGAAGTCGTCGCTGCCGTAGAAAGTGTAGTCTATGTCAAGCCCCATTCCCTTGCGGAGATTGGAGTTTGAGATTATGTTCCGCCTGCCCTCCGGCAGAGTATTTCGGCCCAGAACTATCAGATAGTCAGGACGGTTTTTGTGTACCGGAACCAGTGTCGACCCCAGGATGTCCATATTCACCACACATCTGATATTGGAGGGCGCCACCGGCATATTACCGGAGAAATGCTTGCTGCCGGCCATACTGTATTCCTTGCCGTCAAAGGCCACGAACAGAATGTTCACTCCGGGGCCTACGCTGTCGCGCCTCATCTGCGAGAACATATCTGCAATGGTCAGCAAAGCGGCCACGCCGGAGGCATTGTCGTCGGCGCCGGGAAAGACCCTGCCCTTTATTTTGCCAAGGTGGTCGTAGTGGGCGCAGACCACCACATATTCATCGCTGGGCTGCAATGCCGGCACAACCCCCATAATGTTGTGCACATTAATTCCGCCCTTCTGCCAGAATACCTGGTCTGTCTTATAGTAGAAAGGCTTTAGTTCCAGCCGCTTGAAATAATCTGAAATATATTTGCCAGCAGCCCGGCCTCCGGAGGTGCCGGAGCCGCGACCTTCCATAATAGAGTCGCACAGATGCTCTATGACTGCCCGCTGCTCTCCCTCCGAAATCATCTTCTCGTAACGTTCTGCCAGCTGTGCGCTAAGGCGCAGCGGAAACAGCAAAACAAGCAGGGCGATTATGACAATGGCGGACTTTTTCATTCTAAGGAAATCGGCTGCGAATTTAGCAATTTCTTCGGTAGAAAATCTTTATATTTGTAAACTTATCAGCACCTCTGATGTCCGAGTTCAAGATACACGCGCCTTATGCCCCCACAGGCGATCAGCCGCAGGCCATAGACCAGCTTTGCCAGGGATTCCTGTCCGGTGTCCAGGCCCAGACTTTGCTGGGTGTGACGGGCAGCGGAAAGACATTTACAATGGCCAATGTCATAGAGCGGCTGCAGCGCCCCACTCTGATACTCAGCCACAACAAGACACTTGCGGCGCAGCTGTACAGCGAGTTCAAGAATTTCTTCCCGGAGAATGCTGTAGAGTATTTTGTCTCTTATTACGACTATTATCAGCCGGAGGCATATCTGCCCACCACCGACACATACATAGAGAAGGATCTCTCCATAAACGACGAGATAGACCGGCTGCGCCTGAGTGCCAGCAGCGCCCTGCTCAGTGGCCGTCGCGACGTGATTGTGATTTCTTCTGTAAGCTGCCTGTACGGCATCGGCAACCCCGACGACTTTCACAACAGCACCATCCATATAGCCCGCGGCAGCGAGATTCAGCGCAACCAGTTTCTCTATAGCCTGGTTGACGCTCTGTATTCCCGCACAGAAGGGGAGTTCAAGCGCGGCAGTTTCCGCGTGAAAGGCGACAGCGTGGATGTATTCCCCGCATATGGCGACTTTGCCTACAGAATCGTTTTCTGGGGCGATGAGATAGAGTCGATAGAGATGATCGATCCGCTCAGCGGCGCCACCATCAGTTATCACGAAGAACTGACCATTTTCCCCGCGACCAACTTCCTTACAACCAAAGAGAGGGCGGCCAGGGCCATTGACCAGATACTGGCCGATATGGTGGACCGCTGCGACTATTTCAATGCCGTGGGGCGCCATCACGAGGCCAACCGCCTGCGCCAGAGAGTGCAGTACGATGTGGAGATGATAAAGGAGATTGGCTACTGCTCCGGCATAGAAAACTACTCCCGTTACTTTGACGGCCGGGTGGCAGGGCAGCGGCCATTCTGCCTGATTGACTATTTCCCCGATGACTTTCTCACTTTTATAGACGAAAGTCACGTGACCATACCGCAAATCAGGGCGATGTATGGCGGCGACCGCAGCCGCAAGGAGACCCTGGTGGAATACGGCTTCAGACTTCCCGCCGCGGCCGACAACCGCCCGCTCAAGTTCGATGAGTTCTACAAGCTGATAGGGCAGCGGCTCTATGTGAGCGCCACCCCCGGCGACTACGAGTTGGAGGAATGCGGAGGCGTGATTGTAGAGCAGGTGGTGCGTCCCACCGGCCTGCTGGATCCGCCCATCGAGGTCCGTCCTTCAAAGAATCAGATAGATGACCTGATGGAAGAGATTACCCTCCGTGCCGAACACGACGAACGGGTGCTGGTCACCACTCTCACCAAGCGTATGGCAGAGGAACTTGAGAAATATCTCACCAAAAACGAAGTCCGCTGCCGGTATATCCATTCTGACGTGGATACATTGGAAAGGGTGGAGATCATAGAAGATTTCAAGGCCGGGCGCTTTGACGTTCTGGTGGGTGTAAACCTGCTGCGAGAGGGTCTTGACCTGCCCAGCGTGTCGCTGGTGGCCATTCTGGATGCCGACAAGGAAGGGTTCCTGCGCAGCGACCGTGCGCTGACCCAGACTGCCGGCCGTGCCGCCCGCAACATTAACGGCAAGGTTATTTTCTATGCCGATACCATCACCGGCTCTATGCAGGCCACGATAGACGAAACCAACCGTCGCCGGGCCAAGCAGCAGGCCTACAACAAAGAGCATAACATCATCCCGCGCCAGGTCGGCACACGCGACAACAATGTACTCAGGGGCGAGATTGATTATAAGGCGGAGCAGGAAAAGAGGGCAGCATTTTTGCAGGACGATCCCGTTGTGGCATCTATGGATGCGGAGGGTCTGAAGAAGATGATAGAGGCTGCCAAAAAGAATATGGAAGATGCTGCCGCTGAGCTTGACTTTATGCGTGCCGCCCGCTATCGCGACGATATGAACGCCCTCAAAGAACTGTTGAAAAAGAAATGATACCCGACTCCATAAAAAAGATCTGCGCCGACTACAGTGAAGATGACTCGGTCAAGGTTGTAGAAGCCTACAACCTGGCTGCCCAGGCACTTAAGGGCCGCATCCGCAGCAATAACCATCCATTTCTGGAGCACGTTATCGGGGTTGCGCACATAGTGTCGGTAGAGATAGGGTTGGATGCCCAGAGCACCGCCGCGGTATTCCTGCACGAAGCCAGCCGCGACAATCCGGCGCTTCTGGAATCGTACACGGCCAGTGACACGGCGCTTGCACTGGCTGCCGGGCTCAACAAGATATCGCAGATCAAGCCCCGCGACACAATGCTGGAGGCCGACCGCTATCGCAAGTTAATTGCAAGCTATTCCACCGACCCGCGGGTATTCATCATCAAGTTGGCCGACCGTCTGGAGGTTATGCGCACCCTGCACATATTCCCCAAGGCGGACCAGGCGCGCAAGAATGCCGAGACAATGCTGCTCTACATTCCGCTGGCGCATCAGGCGGGTCTTTATAACATAAAAAGCGAGCTGGAAGACCTTTGGCTGCGCTATGCCAATCCCGAGAGCTGGCGCGCCATTACCAATTACCTCAAAGCCACGGCAGAAGACAGAAACGCCCTGGTGGAGTCGTTTATAAAGCCACTGGAGGCCACAATATCGGCCAGAGGCATCAAATATCATCTGAAGGCCCGTACCAAAAGCGCCTATTCAATCTGGAAAAAGATGCAGGTGCAGAACATCCCTATTGGCGAGGTGTACGACGTGTTCGCCATCCGCTTTATTGTGGATGTCCCGCCCGAGAAGGAAATATCCACCTGCTGGGATGTTTTTGCCCTTGTGACCGAGAATTATCCCCAGGACGAGCGCCGGCTGCGCCAGTGGCTGGACCGGCCCAAGCCCAACGGCTACCAGTCGCTGCACTGCACTGTGAATGTAGGCGGGCAGTGGGTTGAGGTTCAGATCCGTTCTGAGAGGATGGACTATGAGGCCGAGTTGGGCGGCGCGGCCCACTGGAGCTACAAAGGCGTCAAGCGCGATGCCGTGATAGGAGAGTGGCTGCAAACGGTCCGCAGCCTTATGGAGAGCCCCGACCACGCAACCTATCAGGATGCGGCAGAGAATCTGCTTGAGCAGGATGTGTTTGTTTTTACTCCAGACGGAGAGTTGCGTCAGCTGAAGGCGGGCAGTTGCGTGCTGGACTTTGCCTTCGATATCCATTCAAACCTTGGCCTCAGGTGCACCGGAGGCCGTATTAACGGCAAGATGGTCTCTATAAGGGAGCCCTTGAAAACCGGTGACCAGGTGGAGATTCTGACCTCCAAGAACCAGAAGCCCAACGAGGACTGGCTCAATTTTGTGGTCACGAGCAAGGCCCGCACCAAGATCAAGCAAAAGCTTAAGGAGCGCGAGAATGCCCTGGCTAAAGCGGGCAAGGATATACTGGACCGCAGGCTAAAGAATTGGAAGATGACAATGGCGGACGAGCAGCTCACCGCCCTCATCAAGAAATATAAATTCCGCACTGCCAACGAGCTCTTCGGCGCCATCGGCGAAGAGAAGATTGATATGGCGGAGATCAAGGCCGAACTGCTTAAAGAGGCCCCGGCCCCGGCAGTGAGTGACGACCGTCCGGTATATGTCAACCGGCGCGAAAGCGGCAAGGATTATCTGGAGATTGGCGGCAACAGATCCCTGAGCGGGGTGGAGTACAAGATGGCCAAGTGTTGCAATCCGGTATACGGCGACGACGTGTTCGGCTTTGTAACCATAAACGAAGGCATCAAGATACACCGTCTCTCGTGCCCCAACGCCGCCCGCCTGATAGAGAATTATCCCCACAGGGTGCAGAAAGTGCGCTGGAAAAAGGATGCCGGCACCAGCAGCAGCCAGGTGGCGCTTAAAATCATAATAGACGAAGAGAGCGCCGTGAACGATGTCCTTACGGTGATAAGCTCTTATCACGCACTGGTCCGCAAACTTCTCACCGGCAGCCGCAACAAGCGTGGCGAAATTGAAATAGATGCCACTATATTTGTGAGCAGCAATCTTATGCTGGACAAGATTCTGGCCGGGTTGCGCAAACTTAAAAACGTACGTCAGGTAGCAAGGCAGTAGATGGAGCATTCCGACAATATATTCATCAAGGGGGCGAGGTGCAACAACCTTAAGAACATTGACGTAGAGATTCCCCGCGGCAAGTTTACGGTGATTACCGGCATCTCCGGCAGCGGCAAGAGTTCGCTGGCGTTTGATACCCTGTATGCCGAGGGGCACCGCCGTTTTGCCGAGAGCCTCTCTTCTTTTGCCCGGCAGTTCCTGGGCCGTGTGCCAAAGCCGGCAGTGGACTATATCACCGGCATTCCTCCGGCAATCGCCGTGGAGCAGAAAATCAATACTACCAACAGCCGCTCTACGATTGCTACCACAACCGAGATTTATAACTATCTGAAGCTGCTCTTTGCAAAGATAGGCCGCACCTATTCTCCCGTCACCGGGCGCGAGGTGGTGTGTGACTCGGAGAAGAGTGTGCTGGACTATATGCTGACTCTTCCCAAGGGCGAATATGCCTTGATTGCGGCGGCAGTCCAGGTAGACGAAGCCAATGCAACAGAGTTGTTTCTTGCGCTGAAAGAAGAGGGTTTTACCCGTATGGTCAGCACTTCCACTGGAGATGTTTTCAAGATTGACGACATACTCTCGCACAAGGCCGACCCCGGAGATACGGCATCGCTTGCACTGCTGGTTGACCGGGTCAAGATAAGTGATTCCAGCGATGATGATTTCACCGCCCGCAGCCTGGATTCCCTGAAGACGGCCTTTACCCGAGGAGGCGGCCATATCTGGTGCGGCATTCCGCCCGAGTTGCGTCATTTCTCCAATCTTTTCGAGGCGGACGGCATCAGCTTTGACCGTCCCGACGAGAATCTGTTCAGTTACAACAGCCCGCTGGGAGCCTGTCCGGTTTGCGGCGGCTTTGGCAAGATTGTGGGCATTGACGAGAATCTGGTGATTCCCAACCCGACCCTGAGCGTTTATGACGGTGCAGTGGCTTGCTGGCGCGGCGAGATGATGAATTATTTCAAGGAAGAGCTGGTGCAGAATGCCTACAAGTTCGATTTCCCTGTTTTCAAACCATATAACGAGCTAAGCAAGGCAGAGAAGGATCTGCTCTGGAAAGGAAATGAATATTTCACCGGCATCGACGGCTTTTTTGCCTGGGTAGAGAAGAACCGCTACAAGATACAGTTTAAATATATGCTTAGCCGCTATAGCGGCAAGACTACCTGCCGCGAGTGCGGAGGCAGCAGGCTGCGCAAGGAGGCTTTGTATGTGAAAATAGGCGGGCGCGATATTGCAGAGCTTATGGCGATGCAGATAGATGCGCTGGTGGATTTCTTTGACAATCTTAAGCTGGAGCCTTACGAAGAAGAACTGGCCCATATGCCGCTTGTAGAAATCCGCCAGAGGCTGCAGTATATTGTGGATGTCGGACTGGGCTATCTTACTTTGGACCGAGCTTCCAACACTCTCTCCGGCGGCGAGAGCCAGCGCATCAATCTGGTCAAGGTTATCGGTAACAATCTGGTGGGATCGATGTATGTCCTGGACGAGCCGTCCGTTGGGCTACACAGCCGTGATACCCAGAGACTTATAGCGGTGCTTAAGAAACTTCGCGACCTGGGCAACACCGTGGTAGTTGTAGAGCACGACCGCGAGATAATCACCGCCGCCGACTATGTGATAGACATCGGTCCCAGAGCCGGTCTGTTTGGCGGTGAGGTGGTTTACCAGGGGCCGCTTATGCCCAAGGTAGACTGGGACACCAACAAGTCTCTCACGCTGGAATATCTGGCAGGACGCCGCAAAGGATATATGCCTGAAAAGAAGCATCAACCCAAGTATGAGATAGTGGTGGAGGGTGCAGGCGCCAATAACCTGAAAAACATTGATGTCCATTTCCCGCTCCGCTGCCTGGTGGCCGTGACGGGCGTATCCGGCAGCGGCAAGAGTTCGCTTGTGGGGGATATTCTGTATCCCGCGTTGTATCGTCACATTAATCAGCTGGGCAATGCGCCGGGAGCTTTCAAGGGCCTAAGCGGAGACTTGAACAAGATATCCCAGATAGAATATGTGGACCAGAATCCGATAGGGAAGAGCAGCCGATCCAATCCGGTGACTTACACCAAAGTCTACGACGATATCCGCAAGCTTTTCTCCGAGCAGCCTTACGCCAAGATGAACGGCTACGGCCATTCGCACTTCTCTTTCAATATCGACGGAGGGCGGTGTCCCGAATGTCAGGGAGAAGGTGTAATTAGGGTAGAGATGCAGTTTATGGCCGATGTCACTATGGTTTGCCCTTCGTGCGGCGGGAAGCGCTTCCTGCCCGATATCCTGGAGGTGAAATATCACGGCAAGAGCATCAGCGACGTGCTGGATATGAGTGTCCGCGAGGCGGTTGAGTTCTTCGGGAGCAAAGACGACGCCGGGGCAAAGCGCATTGCAGATCGTCTCCAGCCGCTTATGGATGTCGGTCTGGCCTATCTCAAGCTGGGGCAGAGCAGCAGCACCCTCTCGGGCGGTGAGAGCCAGCGCATCAAACTGGCATCGTTCCTGGGAAAGGACAACACCACCGGGCCCATTCTCTTCATTTTTGACGAGCCCACCACCGGCCTTCATTTCTACGATATCGAAAAGCTGCTGCGCTCTTTCGACGCCCTGATAGCCAAGGGTCATTCCATCATAGTTGTGGAGCACAATCTGGACATCATCCGCGCCGCCGACCACATCATCGAGCTCGGCCCTGACGCCGGCGACCGTGGCGGCCAACTCATCTTCCAGGGCACCCCCGAAGAACTCCTGAAACAAAATACCCCCACAGCCATAGCGCTGCAGGGGTAGTAGCTGTATCATTCATCAGCCCTTCGCAATAGGCGAAGTCGGCTGAATGCTTCACGGCAATATATCACCCCGCTTTGTGATGCTTTGATATAAGGCCGAACAAAGAAGGGGAAATGGGGGGGGCGCCGGAACGAAGTGTTTGCAGAGCAAACTGCGATTGCCTGAAGCATTGCAGCCACGAGCCAGCGAAGGGCTGGAGGATAAAACGTTGTAATACAGCAATATATACAAAATCACTCCCATCTTATTGTGGGAGTGATTTCTTGTAACTCGCTATGTATTAGCGAGGTATGCTCCAGTGGAATTATTTGGCGTTCTCGGGACGGAGGGCGCGGACGGCTTTGCCGGCCTGCCACATCTCGCTCTCGCGCATTTCCTTAAGCTCTGCCTCAAGACCTTCGCGGTAGCCGGGCTTGCTGTTGGAGTCGATGCTGATCTGGGCCTCGTTGCCGCTTGCCACGCTGTTGTAAAGGTCTTCAAACACGGGCTTGGTGGCGTCGCGGAATTTCTTCCACCAGTCCAGAGCACCGCGCTGTGCGGTGGTGGAGCAGTTGGCGTACATCCAGTCCATACCATTTTCGCCGACCAGCGGCAGCAGACTCTGGGACAGCTCCTCTACAGTCTCGTTGAAGGCCTCGCTAGGGGTGTGTCCGTGGGCGCGGAGGGTGTCGTACTGAGCTGCGAAGATACCCTGGATGGCGCCCATCAGAGTACCGCGCTCGCCGGTGAGGTCAGAATAGGTCTCGCGCTTGAAGGTGGTCTCGAACAGATAGCCGCTGCCAATGCCCACGCCCAGTGCAATTGCACGGTCATAGGCTTTGCCGGTAGCGTCCTGGCCAATCGCATAGGAAGAGTTGATGCCGCGGCCCTGGAGGAAGAGACGGCGCAGCGAGGTGCCGCTGCCCTTGGGAGCAACCAGAACTACATCAACGTCTGCGGGCGGAACGATGCCGGTGCGCTCGCTATAGGTGATGGCGAAGCCGTGGGAGAAATAGAGGCATTTGCCTGCGGTGAGATGCTTCTTGACGATGGGCCAGGCTGCAATCTGACCTGCGTCGCTGAGCAGGAACTCAATCACGGTTGCCTTCTGGCAAGCCTCTTCTATCTCAAACAGAGTCTCGCCGGGAACCCATCCGTCTGCGATGGCCTTGTCCCAGCTCTTGGAGCCTTTGCGCTGGCCTACTATTACGTTGAAACCGTTGTCACGCAGGTTCAGTGACTGGCCGGGGCCCTGTACGCCATAGCCCAAAACTGCTATTGTCTCGTTTGCCAATACGGCCTTTGCTTTCTCGAGCGGGAATTCGGCGCGGGTCACAACCTGTTCCTCGACACCGCCAAAATTGATTTTTGCCATTGTGTTTATTTTTTAGGATTAAATGCTTTGGTATAATAGATTTCAGAAATATCCACGAAATTGTTTGCCTGATTCATAATGCGCTTCATTATGAACTCATCGGGGCAGAGGCAGATCAGATTAATGACTGCCATATTATTTTCGGTAGCGGTAAAAGTCACGGTGAGCACCGGCAGATTCTTCACAATAAAAAGCGAAGTAATGCGGTTCAGGATGTCCAGACGGTTGCGCACCATTGCATCCACTACATATTTGTCCATTTGCTGTTCCATTGTCACTTACTTGATTCTGATATCGTCCAGGCTCTTGCCGCCGGGTATCATAGGGAAAACGTTGGATTCGGCGTCCACATATGCATCCAGCATAAAGGGACCCTTGCTGGCCGCCATTTCTTCTACGGCATTCTCTATGTCGGCAGGAGAAGAGCAGCAGCGGTATTTGATTTTATATGCCTTGCAGATGAGCTCGAAATCGGGATTCACCAGTCGTGTCTGTGAGAAACGCTTGTCGTAGAACAGATCCTGCCACTGGCGCACCATACCAAGGAAGGAGTTGTTCAGCAGCACAATCTTGATGTCGATGCCGGCCTGGAGTATCGTGCCTAGCTCTTCCATAGTCATCTGGAAGCCGCCGTCGCCGCAGATAAGCACCACCTGGGCGTCGGGCTTCCCACATTTTGCACCAATTGCCGCCGGAAGGCCAAAGCCCATCGTGCCCAGGCCGCCGCTGGTGATCCAGCCCGACTTGCGGGTCAGTTTCAGGTAGCGTGCGGCGAACATCTGGTTCTGGCCCACGTCGGTGACCAGCACCACATTCTCTCCGAATTCGGTGTTCTTGCGCTCTGAGACGCGCTCTATATAGTGGTCGTTGATGGCGTTTACCACCTGCGCCATATTCAGCGAGACGCTGTTCAGCTTGGGGATGATGACCTTCTCGCGCTCGAAGGCATACTGGTCGTAGCCGTAGCGGCGCCAATTCTCGCGATCTTTGAACACCAGGTTGGGGTAGATGCGCTCCAGCACCTCCTTGGCGTCGCCGTGAATCTTGACATCCACCGTGACGTTCTTGTTGAACTCCGTCTTGTCTATGTCTATATGGATGATTTTGGCCTTGGGGGCATACTTGGAGACCCGGCCGGTCACACGGTCGGAGAATCGCATACCCACCGCCAGTATCACGTCGGCCTCCTGGGTCATCTTGTTGGCCGGGATGTTGCCGTGCATACCCACCATACCTATGTAGTAATGGTCGTGGAAATTCATTGCGCTGCGGCCCAGCAGGGTGCAGGCAACGGGGATACAGGCCTTGTTGGCACATTTGGCCAGAATGTTCTCTGCGCCGGAGATTATGACTCCCTGGCCAGCGATGATGAGCGGTTTCTCGGCATTGTTAAGCAGCTCTATGGCCTTCTCTATGCGCTTTGAGATTTTCGCACTCTCGTCGGGACGAACCACCTGCACCATCTGGCTCAGTGCGTATTCTTTATCGTAGATATAGTTGCACATCTCCGTCTGGGCATTCTTGGTCAGGCTTATGAGCACCGGCCCCGGACGGTCGCTGCGGGCGATATGAAATGCCTGCGGCACTACGACCGCGATTTCGCTGGCTTTGGTTATCTGATAGTTCCACTTGGTGATGGGGGTGGTGATGCCCAGCATATCGGCCTCCTGGAAAAAGTTGGTGCCCAGCTTGTCGGCATCCACCTGCGCGGTGATGCACACGATGGGTGTGGAGTCCATCATAGCGTCTGCGATGCCGGTCACGAAATTGGTGGCGCCGGGGCCGCTGGTGGCCAGGCACACGCCTACCTTACCGGAGGCGCGGGCATAACCTTCTGCGGCGTGGACCGCACCCTGCTCGTGGCGCACCAGAACGTGGTTCAGGCGGTCGCGATAGTCGTAGAGACGGTCATAAATGGGAATGATGGAACCGCCGGGATATCCGAATACGGTTTCGATACCCTCTGCCAAGATGCTTTCTATAAGGGCGTCAGCGCCCGATATGTGTTTTGCTTTCTGCATTGAAGTCTTATTTGATGATTCTTACTCCGCCTTTGTCTGCACTGTCGGCCAGCGCTGCATAAGCCTGCAGGGCCTTGCTCACCACTCGGTTGCGGTTTGCCGGTTTGTATTCTTTCTGCGCCAGTCGCCTTGCCGCCATCTCGTCTTCTGTAATATCTACGTTGATTGTGCGGTTGGGGACATCTATGCGGATTATGTCGCCGTCTTTGATAAGGGCAATAGGACCCTTGTTTGCAGCCTCGGGCGATACGTGGCCGATGGAGAGGCCGCTGGTGCCGCCGGAGAAGCGGCCGTCGGTGATAAGGGCGCATTTCTGACCCAGATGCTTGCTCTTAAGGAACGAGGTGGGATAGAGCATCTCCTGCATTCCCGGGCCGCCCTTGGGGCCTTCGTAGCGGATAACCACCACGTCTCCCGCCTTGACCTTGTCGCCCAGAATGCCTTCTACGGCATCTTCCTGGCTCTCGAATACAATGGCCTTGCCGGTGAATGTCAGAATCTCTTCGGGAACGCCGGCGGTCTTGACTATGCAGCCGTCGGGGGCGATGTTGCCGTAAAGCACTGCGATGCCGCCGTCGTTCAGGTAGGCGTGCTCTATGTCGCGGATGCAACCCTCGGCGCGGTCGGTGTCAAACTCCTTGTACATCTTGCGGCACTTACCCATCTCTGTGGTGCGCCTGCCGCCCGGGGCCGATAGATATATCGAATTCTTGTCGCCGGCAAAAACGGTGTTGGCAAACATAGCCTCTTTGAGGTTGGGGTAATCTACCCTGAGAGTGGATGTGTCCAGCAACCCCTTGCGGTCCAGTTCCATCAGGATGCCCATCACGCCGCCGGCTCGGTTTACGTCCTGCACGTGATAGTGGCCGTTGGGGGCAACCTTGCAGATGACCGGAATCTGACGGGAGAGACGGTCCACATCTGCCATAGTGAAATTGACCTCCGCCTCGTTGGCAATGGCCAGCAGGTGCAGCACGGTGTTGGTGCTGCCGCCCATTGCTATGTCCAGCTTCATTGCGTTTTCAAACGCAGCCTTGGTGGCGATGGAGCGGGGGAGGACGTCTGTATTGTCGTTGAAATAATAATCTTTGGCAAGCTTTACTATCAGCTGTGCCCCTTTTATGAAGAGGTTCTTGCGGTTTACGTGGGTAGCCAGAATGGTGCCGTTGCCCACCGGCGCAAGGCCCAGCGCCTCGCTTAGGCAGTTCATACTGTTGGCGGTGAACATACCCGAGCAGCAGCCGCAGGTGGGGCAGCCTCTCTCTTCGTATTTATTAAGAGTCCATTTGCTCACGCCCTTGTCGCCGCCGGCAATCATCACGTCTATCAGATCGCAGTCCTTGCCGCCCACATTACCGGCCTCCATAGGGCCGCCCGATACAAATACTGCCGGGATGTTGAGCCTCATTGCGGCCATCAGCATACCGGGAGTGATCTTGTCGCAGTTGGAGATGCATATCATAGCATCTGCGCAGTGCGCGTTGCACATATATTCCACGCTGTCGGCTATTATTTCGCGGGAGGGGAGGCTGTAGAGCATGCCGCCGTGGCCCATTGCTATGCCGTCGTCTATTGCTATGGTGTTGAATTCAGCGGCAAAGCAGCCCTGGCGTTCAATCTCTTTCTTTATCATCTGGCCAACCTCGTGCAGATGTACGTGTCCGGGAACGAATTGGGTGAAAGAATTGACTATTGCGATGATGGGTTTGCCCACCTGTTTGTTTTTCATTCCGTTGGCCTTCCAAAGGGCGCGTGCGCCGGCCATCTCCCTGCCCAGAAAAGTTTTGCTGCTGCGAAGTGTTGCCATAAATGTCCTTACAAAAAAAATGTTGAATCCCACGCCGATAGGTGAAATCCAACAAACTCTAGTTAAAAATTGTCACAAATATCTGGATTTCACCCTATATCTCACCCACGACCAGTAGTGCGAGGACTGCCAGAATCACAAGGTTGAGGGCTATGAGGGTGTTCATCATAATTTGTTTTCACTTGCAAATGTAATTTTTTTTTATTATTATTCATCAAAATTCCGCATTTTTGCATCCGTAATATCGATTTTAACCACCCGTTATGAACGACAAGCTTTACATTTTTGATACAACTCTGCGTGACGGAGAGCAGGTTCCCGGTTGTCAGCTCAATACCATAGAGAAGATAGAACTGGCCAAACTGCTTGAAACTCTGGGAGTTGATATCATAGAGTGCGGATTCCCCATCTCCAGTCCCGGAGATTTCAAATCGGTAGTTGAGATTTCAAAGATTATCACCGAAAGCCGTATCTGCGCCCTTTCCCGCGCTGTAGAGAAAGATATAGACGCCGCTGCCGACGCCCTGCATTATGCAAGGCTCAAAAGGATTCACACCGGTATCGGCACTTCTGACTACCATATTAAATATAAATTCAACTCCAACCGCGAAGAGATTATAGAGCGTGCGGTTGCCGGTGTCAAGTATGCCCGCAACAAGGTAGATGACGTTGAGTTTTATGCCGAAGACGCCGGCCGCACAGACAATGAATATCTGGCACGGGTGATAGAGGCTGTCATTGCTGCAGGGGCCACCGTGGTCAATATTCCCGACACCACCGGCTATTGCTTCCCCGAGGAATTCGGCGCCAAAATCGCCTACCTTATGAACCACGTGCCCAATATCGACAAGGCGATAATATCTACCCATTGCCACAATGACCTGGGTATGGCCACGGCAAATACCCTTTCCGGCATTATGGCAGGCGCCCGCCAGGCCGAGGTTACCATCAACGGTATCGGCGAGCGTGCCGGCAACACCGCCCTGGAAGAGGTAGTGATGGCCATCAAGAGCCGCAAGGAATTCCCGGTTTACACCGATATCAAGATCAAGCAGATCACTAAGGTTTCGCATCAGGTTTCGTCTATGATGCGTATGCCGGTCCAGCCCAACAAGGCTATCGTGGGCCGCAACGCATTTGCCCATTCGTCCGGCATCCATCAGGACGGCGTGCTCAAGAACCGCGAGAGCTACGAAATCATTGACCCGACCGACATCGGCCTGAACGATTCCATCATCGCTCTCACCGCCCGCAGCGGCCGTGCTGCACTGAACCATCACTTCCACCGTCTTGGCCTGAATCTCTCTGCCCAGGAGCTTGCTCTGGCCTACGAGAAGTTCCTCCGTGTGGCCGACAGTAAAAAGGATATCGACGATGCAGACCTCTACGAAATTGCCGGGGTCACCGAGGGCAATGTCACACAGAAGATCCGCCTGGCATATCTGCAGGTTGTCTGCGGCAAGAACTCACTGCCTATGGCCACCGTCACCCTTGAGATAGACGGCGAGCCGTGCACCTGCACCTCCGGCGGAATAGGCCCCATAGACGCCGCTTTCTCTGCCGTCAAGACTCTGGTGCACCGCAAGGTCAATCTGGAGGAGATGCTTATACAGAGCATCAACAAGGGCACCGACGACATAGGCAAGGTACACATCCAGATAGAGAACAAGGGCCAGATTTATTATGGCTTCGCTGCCGACAAGGATATTATAACTGCGACTGTAGAGGCGCTTGTAAACGCCATCTCAAAGATTCTTTAGTCCGGTTTTTACATAATAGAGGTTTTACGCTGTTTTTTGTTATATTTGTAACAATTAACAGCGTATTTATTATGATTTCCAAGTCAGAACTTCTCATAAATTCCGATGGAAGCGTTTTCCATCTTCACATTAAACCCGAACATCTGGCAGACATCGTGCTGCTGGTTGGAGACCCCGACCGGGTGACTATGATCGGGACCTATTTTGACAGTTTCGAAGACGAGGGGCAGAGCCGCGAGTTTCGCCATTTCACCGGCACCTACAAGGGTCGCCGTATGACCTGCGTGTCGCACGGCATCGGCTGTGACAATATCGACATCGTGGCCACCGAACTCGATGCCCTGGCAAACATAGATTTTGCCACCCGCGAGGTGAAACCACAGCATCGCCGTCTTACTCTGATGCGTATGGGTACCTGCGGCGCCATTCAGCCCGATATCCCTCTGGGCGGCGCAATACTGTCGCACGTGAGCATCGGTTTTGACTGCCTGATGCGCTGGTATGCAGATGTGGACAAGATCAATCTCAAGGACTACGAAGAGGACTTTGTGCGTCATATGGGTTGGGACGCAGCCGGTCTGCCCAGGCCGTATTTCGTGAAGGCCAGCCAGAAGCTCATCGATTTGATGTCGGGCTGGACGGTGCCCGGAATGACCATTTCCGCTCCCGGTTTCTACGGCCCCCAGGGCCGAGTGCTGCGCCTTGGCCTGGCTATGCCAGATATGCTTGAGAAGCTGGAGAGCTGGCGCTACGACGGACGCCGCATCACCAACTTTGAGATGGAATCCAGCGCCCTTGCCGGCCTTGCCGCCCAACTTGGGCACGATGCCATCACCGTCTGCTGCGCCATTGCCAACCGCTATGCCGGCGACAGCAACACCGACTACAAGCCCTACGTGAGCCGTATGATAGCCACGGCCCTCGACACCTTGGTTCAATTGGATTAGATTTTTCTTGCCCGAGCGATATAGCGTAGAAAAAGCTTCGCGTAGGGAACAGGGGTTCTATGTTCTCCCTGGCCCGGAGCGAAGCTTTTTCGAAGCCAAGCGAGGGCAGAACCCTATTTTTTGAGGGATTTCTCGTAGTCACGGAGCAGATTCACCGCCTCTGGGCAGAGGAGCAGCAGCGCGATGACATTGATCCAGGCGGTGAGCCCCACGCCCACATCGCCCAGCGTCCAGATAACATTCGCCTCGCGCACCGAACCGAAAACCACCATTGCCAGCAGAGCAATCCTGAAGACCCAGATAAAAGCCTTCTCGGCCTTGGCCGAATTGGCCTTGTGCTCGAAAATGTGCATTATGCTTGACTCTCCGTAGAAGTAATAAGCCATAATGGTGGTGAACACAAAGAACACCATAGCAATGCTCACGAAAGTGCTGCCAAAGCCGCTGAGCACACTGTCCACCGCCGCCTGCGTATAGCCCACGTAATTGGCCCCAAGCGAAGGGTCGCCGGCCACCAGAATCTCGCCGGTCTTAGCATCCAGAATGTTGTATGTGCCGGAGCAAAGAATCATCAGCGCTGTAGCGGTACAGATCAGCAAAGTGTCCACATACACGCTGAAAGCCTGCGCCAGACCCTGTTTGGCAGGGTGGGACACCGCCGCCGAAGCAGAAACTATGGCACCGCCGCCCTGTCCGGCCTCATTTGAGAAAATGCCGCGTTTCACTCCCATCATAATGGTGGAGCCAAGAATGCCGCCAGCCACCTGCTGAAGCCCTATTGCGCTGGTCACAATCATCTTCAACACGTGTGGAATGGTGTTGATATTGTGGGCCAGGACAATTACAGTTATCACCAGATATCCCAATGCCATAAACGGCGTGATGATGCTGGCTACGCGGGAAATGCTCTTGATGCCGCCGATAATCACCAGTGCAAGCAGGAATGCAAGTGCAAGGCCACTGTAGAGGGGATTGATGCCGAAAGAATTGCTTAGCGCGCCCGTCATTCCGTTGGACTGGACAGGCGCCAGGAACAAGCCGTAACCGAAGATGCAGCAAACAGAGAAAACAATGCCTAGCCACGGAAGCTTGAGTCCTTTCTCTATATAACTGGCTGGGCCGCCGCGGAAACCGGTTGCGTGGTGGAATTTGTATTTCTGGGCTAGGGTAGACTCTACAAATGCGGTGGATGCGCCAAAAAAAGCGATGAGCCACATCCAGAACACCGCGCCCGGACCACCCAGAGCTATGGCTGTGGCCACACCCACAATGTTGCCGGTGCCGACGCGTCCCGACAGTGCCACACAGAAAGCCTCAAACGAGGATATTCCGTGCTTCCCTCCCTCCTCGGACTTCTCTTTGGGGGCAAAAAGACTGCGGATCATAAGTCCGAAGCGGCGCACCTGAACAAAACGGGTGCGGATAGAGAAATACAGTCCGGCGCCAACCAGCAGCGCCACCAGAGCAGGACTCCAGATGATACTGTTGGCAACGGATACTATTTTGTCTATCATAGTTGGGCGGGACTTTGCTGCAAATATAACAATTATCGCCCTTTCCTGAGTCTGTCAACTGCGTGCTCCAGACTCTCGGAAGGCTCAATAATGTTGTAGTCTTTCCAAAAGTCGGGGTCCACGAACTCGCTGGCCTTGTCGCTCAGGATGTCGCTTGTGCGGAACTGCTCCGACCGGGCTATGGGTATGGCCTGGGGACGGATGTCGGTGACAACCAGTTCGTTGATGGCCGAATAGCTGGTGGCGAACAGTTTCTTTTTCCAGTCGCAGTTGAACCTGAAAACAGAGCGGAAATAAGAGATCCGTGCCAGACGGCCGTCGTAACTGTAATTCACCACTATGGACATCTCCTTTGGCACAAGTCTTAACGACAGAGGCTTGCGCACAACTATCCTGCGGATGGCCTTGCCCTTGTCTGAAACATCCAGAGACATCTCTATCCTCGTAAAGAACAAATTCTCGCTGTCAATATACAGGGTGCCGCTATATAGGGCAACGTCGGTGATCTGCGGGCCCGGCTTGAAATTTATGACGAACTGCAGCCGACCGTCAATGTATGTAGGCTGGCTCATTTCAAAGATGTACTGATTGAGAGTTTCCGGGCCGAAAAGGACCTCGGGATTCTTTACCACATCCAGAAATACTGCCTGGGCAGGGCCGCCCTGCACCTTGACGCTTAGAGTATCGCTGGGTTTCTGGCTAAGCAGTACCCGGCTCTTCTCGAGTGCGGTTCGGTCTCCGTAAATACCATCTCCATAGCCGGTCTTGTACATCCGCGCCACCGCCTCGGAAATATATGTATAGCGCGTTCTCTTGCGAACGGTTTCCCTATAGAAGCACTCCAGAAGTTCTGGTTTTGAACTGTAGTTGTCTGGAATCCTTCTGATGGCTGCACAAACCAGATCATATGCGTCTCCAGAGATGATTGTGGCCCCTTCCAGAGCGTAGGACTCCGGTTTAAGCCTGATCCTGACCGGCTTATCCGGGGATGCCTCGCATACTGATGTCTTATATCCAAGAACAGAGACCTGTACTGAAGAAAATGGCTCTCCTGATTTGATTGTGAATTTGCCGTCTGCGTTCGTTACAGTGGAATAGTTGGTGCCTGGGACAGTTACCAGAGCCGACTCAATTGCCACTCCGTTAGTTGCATCCACAACGGTTCCCCTGACAGAGAATGCAAGGCGCAGGGTGTCACTCTGTGCACTGAGATTCAGCGTACAGCAAATCAGCAGGGACAATATCAGAATGCGTAGTTTCATTGTTTCTACAAATATAAAAAATATATTTGCACCTGCTAAACTGATTGATAATATGCTGAATGTCCTCTTTGTCTGCCACGGAAACATCTGCCGCAGCCCGATGGCGGAGTTCATATTCAAGAAAATGGTGAAGGACGCCGGGAAGGAAGGGGAGTATTACATAGAATCGGCGGCGGTTTCTGCCGAGGACCTGGGGAATCCCATCTATCCGCCCGCAAAGCGCTGCCTGACTTCTCATGGGATTCCGTTTGACAACTCCAAGTGCGCACGGCTGGTGACCAGGGCGGATTATAACCGCTTTGACAGAATCATAATAATGGACAGCCAGAACCGCAGGTGGCTGAGCCGGATTATTCCGGATGACCCTTTAGGCAAGGTGCAACTGATGATGTCTTTCTGCGGAATCAATCGCGATGTCGCCGACCCTTGGTACACTGGCGATTTCGAAGCCTCTTTCAGAGATATTACCGCCGGCTGCAAGGCATTTCTGGAACAACAAAAGAGCCGCTGATGCTTCAGCGACTCTTTGTTTACTCTACCATCTTTGCCGGCCTGGTTTGTGATTCCGGAGCCTGCGGGAGGCCGTTGCCGGTTGAGTCGGGCCTGTGGTGACGGTGAGGCCTGCCTTGACCGCGGTTTTGGCGCATCTGCTGCATCTTTATAAGGCGTTCCTGCTCTGCCTTAACCCACTTGCCGTACTGCTCGTCGGTGAGTATTTTGCGCAGTTTCTTGTCCATTTTGATCCTGGACTTTTCGTGGGCTTGTTTTAGCTGCTCCATCTGCTGGGGAGACAGGGGAGTGAACTCGCGCCCCGCCTTTTCCATGTCGCGTTCAAACTGGGCACGTCCGCCGGGGCCGCCGGGACCCATTCCGGGACGGGGACCCATACCGGGACCAAAGCCCATACCGCGGCGTCCAAGGAACAGGGAGTCAGCCTCCATTTCCTTGACCTGCTTGAGGTTGAGTTTGTAGATTTTCTGATACTGTTTGTCTGTGAGGGTGAGCAAACGGTCCATTTGGTCGGTCATCATATGTGCCTTTTGCTGGGGAGTCAACTGAGGGATATCTCCCTGGGGACGGTTGCCACTGTGTCTGTGTCCAGGACGGCCCTGGTGTATTTCTTTCTGTTGAGGCTCCGCCTTCTCCTGATCCTGGGCGGCGGCGCTGAATCCAAAGGTTGCAAGCGCAATGGCAACCATTGTAACTAGTATTTTTTTCATAAAGCGATTGTTTTAATATTCTGTTGTATTTGACCGTAAACCCCTTCTCAGGTTTAATTGCAAGGTCAAATTTATCATTTTTTACGTTTTATTATTACTTTTGTAAATTAGGTTTTATGTGCGGACAATTTTATAAGTGCTTATGAAAATAAAGTTATCTCTCTCTGTTTTACTTTTGCTATTGGTAGCAAACCTCTCTTATGCTCAGGAAAACCCCCGCTGGCTTCGCCAAAGCGCAATTTCGCCTGACGGGAAAACTGTCGCATTTGCTTTTCAGGGAGACATTTTCACTGTCAGCTCGGCTGGCGGCCAGGCCCTTCAGATCACCAGCTCGCCTTCTTACGATGGCAACCCTATATGGAGCGCTGACGGTTCTAAACTTGTTTTCAGTTCTTACAGGGATGGCAGCAAGGATGTCTGGGTTGTTTCTTCCAAGGGTGGTACTCCCAGGCAGCTTACAACATATACCGGCCCGGAGACGCCGCTCGCTGCCCTGAGCGATGGCACTGTGGTTTATATTACCAATATCCTTCCCGATTCAGAGGCGGCGGACTATACCAATGTAGCCCAGATATACAAAGTTCCGATTGACGGTGGCAAGAGCGAGAGGGTGGTTTCTCTCACAATTCCCAGCCTGAGCGTAGCGCCCGACGGCACAATTATTTATGAAGACTATAAAGGGGTGGAGGACCCTCTCCGCAAGCACCATACCTCTTCTGTAACCCGCGATATATGGTGCTACCGCGACGCCAAACCCGGGTTTACGATGGATGCTGAAGGCACTTTTGTGAA
>JAFRRR010000094.1 GCA_017428035.1 Bacteroidales bacterium
CAATCTGCTTCATCTCATCGTCGGAAAGCGTGAAGCTGAAGGATTCGATGTTCTCCTGGATATGGGCCGGATTGGAAGAGCCCGGAACCACACAGAATCCTTTCTGAAGATGCCAGCGGATGATGACCTGGGCGGTGGACTTGCCGTGTGCCTTGGCAATGGCGTTGATCACAGGATCGCGGAGGATTTCGCCGTGACTGTCGCGGCCGCCAAGAGGGAACCAGCTTTCAATCTGGATGTTATACTTCTTGGCCATTTCCTGCCAGTGTTCGCGCTGGGCGTAAGGATGGCACTCGATCTGGAACATCTGGGGCTTGACTTTCGCGGGAACCACAATGGATTCGAAGAGTTCGTCGTTGAAATCGAAATCGCTGATGCCGATGGCGCGGACCTTACCCATTTCGAGGGCCTTCTCCAGTTCTTTCCAGGCGCCGTTGTAGTCGCCCAGCGGCTGGTGCAGATATACAAGGTCCAGATATTCGAGTCCAAGGCGTGCAAGCATCTTGTCCAGTTGCTGGAGAGTTACGCCTTCGCCATATTCGTTGGGCCAGAGCTTGGAGGTAATCCAAATCTCTTCGCGGGGGATGCCGCTGTCCTTTACGGCCTGGCCCACGCTGCGTTCGTTCTGGTAAGCGTGTGCGGTGTCGATGTGCCTGTAGCCGGCTTTGAGTGCGGCTAGAACGCTGTTGTAGGTGACTTCGCCAGCGGGGATGGAATAAACGCCGAGTCCGAATTGCGGGATGACGACGCCGTTGTTGAGGGTGATGGTTGTCTGGTTCATAGGGAGTGTAGAGTTTTGATTGATTACTGAGGAGTTTGTGTTTTGTGCTGCGCAGCCTGCTGCAGTGAGAATGGCCGCAATAGTTAGGAGCGTCTTCATAGAGTTATTTACTTTTCTGGTGCAAAGGTAAGGGGCTTTCCCCTGCGCACCGTTACCCTGAATACGGAATGATTTACCCATTTTTCCGTTTTACAAGAAAATGGCTTACATTTGTATGTAGAAAGGTTTATTTGCTATGGAAGACTATCTTGTTTATAATACCCTTACCGATTTCGTCCGTCCGTCCGCCTTCCACAAGGACTACCACATCCATTTGCTCTGCAAGGGTGGGAAGATGTCTTTTTTCTGTGGCCAAAAAGCTTTTGAGGTCACGGCCGGAGACTTTCTTATCTGGCAGATGACAACCGAGTTTACCGATATCTCATACTCCGAAGATTTCGATGCAGACCTGCTGATGATTTCCAATCCTTTCCTGGGCCGGCATAATCCGGAGATGATCTGGGCCACGAAAGGCTATATGTACATCAAAGAGCATCCGGTATTCCGTCTGGAACCGGATGAACTGGAGATTATCGGTACGGATTTCAAGCAGTTCTTTCAGAGGATACGCGCTCCGAAAACCCTTTTCGGAGAGGAGATTGTGGGCTCGCTGCTGGCCATTCTCCTCTATGATATGTGGAATATCTATTCCCGGGAAATTGAGAAGGCCGATATTGAAGACATCACCTCGCGCCATTTCCTGCGCTTCCTGATGTCTGTCCAGGAGTACTGCATCCAGCAGCGGGAAGTGGCCTGGTATGCCCGCCAGCTTGGCCTTGCCCCCAAATATCTCTCCGAGATCAGCAAGTCCATCACCGGCCGCCCAGCCGGGGACTGGATTGACAGCTATGCCGCACACGAGCTGCAGAAACTGCTTTCGGACCAGCGTCTCACACTTACGGATATCGTGGACACTATGCATTTTTCCTCACAGCCAGCTCTTACCCGTTATATGAAGCGGGTAATGAAAACAACGCCCAGCGGATTCCGCCGGGCGTTGTAGGGTTTAATCATATTTATCGTCTATTTCAGCCCGTCTACCCAGGCCTTGATGTCGGCTTTTTTCGCGCCGTTCAGGGTCTTTCCCTCTTTCCAGTTGATTTTGGGATACTGCGCCTTGAAGTCCTGGTTGGCCTTGTCTATGGTGCTGCCGCCGGAGGTGGCAAAGAAAATCACGGTCTTGCCCTCGAAACCGTAGGTCTCGATAAAGGTGTTGATGATTGTGGGGGCAGTGTACCACCATACGGGGAAACCTATGTATATGACATCGAAACTGTCGGCATCCTTGAGGTCTTTAACAATGGCGGGGCGGGAAGTCTTGTCTGCCATTTCCACGCTGCTGCGGGATTCCTTGTTGCGCCAGTCGAGATCCTCGGCGGTGTATTTTTCCTCCGGCTTGATTTCGTAGAGGGTGGCGCCCGTCACTGAAGCCAGGTCCTTTGCTACGGCCTCGGTGGTTCCCGTGGCGGAAAAATAGGCTACGAGGGTTTTCATTTCATTGTGTTTTTTGGTTTGTCCGCAGGCGGTCAGCGCCAGGGCGACCATTAAACCTGCCAATAGAATTTTTCTCATATTATTGTCGTATATCTGTTACCTTTTCATAACTGTAAATATACTTCGTCAGAAACTCTTTCCAGCCACTCGTTGGAGGCGCCTTCCTGTATATCCTTGTGATAAGTCAGGTGCTGGAACCAGGAATCTTTGGCTGCGCCGTGCCAGTGTTTGACGCCTTCCGGAATCTCGATGATGACGCCGGGACCAAGTTCTACAGCCGGCTTTCCCCATTCCTGGTACCAGCCGCGGCCGGCTACACAGATGAGCACCTGCACCTGTTTGTGGTGGATGTGCCAGTTGTTGCTGCAGCCGGGTTCGAAAGTCACGTTGGCAATGCCGCCGTCCATGGGCGCGAGGTAGCTGTTGCCCACGAAATACTGAGCGTAGGCGGTATTGGGTTGGCCTTTGGGCCAGATGCTGAAATCGACCGTCTGTACCGGTGTATAGTTTTCGCCGAACACAGATGCCAGGGCTTCGCGGAGCCGCTCGGCCGCTTCCATACCTACAGTGGCTTCCAGAACGGAAGGAATATCCCTTAGTTCAGTTTCCTTGACTCCCATATTGAGAGCTCCGGCAACGTGGGCTTTGAGCTGTGGCTCGCAGCCGGGCAGGCAGGCGATGGCGCTCACCGTCACGATCTCCCGGTCGGAATGGCTCAGGTTGTTCCTGGCAAAGATGTCGCCGAACAGATGGGCTTTAAGGTAATAGTCTGTCTGAGGCGCAAAGGAGTAATTGAAGGGCTGCCCGGAAAGCTGGGTCTGGACCTCGGTGCCTTGTTTCAGCGCATCATAGTCTGCCGGGAGCGGATCGGCTTCGCGGCCGGGCGCCGTATTCTGGCCGTTGGTCTGGCGCTCTTCAAGCACGGCCTTGAGAGTGCCCAGGGCGTTGAGCGAACGCGGGAATCCCGTATAGGCATAGAGTTGAGACAGGGCTTCTTTGGCCTCACTCACGGTGAGTCCATTATCGAAACCTTCGTTCAGGCACGTTGTCAGTGCCGTTTGGTCACCCTTGGCCTCGCACGCCGCTATGGCAGAAAGGGCCTGTTGTCTTGGCGAAAGGGAAAAAGCCATAATAGCCATAATTAACAGATTCATATCACAGGGATAAAGTTACGGAAATATTTCCTTGGCCGGCTTGCAGGAAGTCTTTCAATTCATCCAGTGTCCCATACTGCATCTTGCCGATGCGGGTGTAGCTCCACTCATTGCTGCCGTAGAACAGCACAATCTGGTTGCCGCTATACAGGATGACATCGCCGGGCTGGGTGGTTATCTGAGTGTCATTGGCGGGCAGCGAAAGCCCCAGCGCTCCCACTTTCTCGAAGCCTCCATAATCGTGGGCCTCATATGAGATAGATGATTCACGGAGGGCTGCCACAAGGGCCCTTGTGGCCTCGTTGTCTTCAATTTTCACCGGGAGTGATTTTCCGGAAACTGTGATCTTGATTTCGCTTGGCATAGTATCTTCTGATTTGTCTGTTTCATCCTGCTCTTGATGTTCCTGCTGAGGTGGGTCGGGAACAATAGGGGTGGGGGCTTTAGAGCCGCACCCCGCCTGAAGCATAAGAAAGGTTGCCAGCAGGTATAGCCTGACAAATAGTTTCATTATTACAAATTGGTTTTGAAGAAGGATTCTATCTTGTTGTAAGGGATGACCCCGGCCACGTCGTCGTAAAGATCCACGTGAGAGGCTCCGGGGATGATCATCAGTTCCTTGTTGTCGCCGGTCAGCAGGCCAAAAGCATACTCGCTGAAGTAGCGGCTGTGGGCTTTCTCGCCGTGGATGATGAGCACGGGTGCCTCGATTTCTCCCGCCCAGGCCAGCAGGGGCTGGTTCAGGAAACTCTGGCAGCCGATGATGTTCCATCCGTCGGTGGAGTTGCCGCTGCGAGCGTGGTAGCCGCGGGGAGTTTTATAGTAAGCGTGATAGTCTTTGACAAACCAGGGTGCATCTTCTGGAAGCGGGTCAATGACGCCGCCGGCGCGCTCATAAGTGCCTGTGGCATAGTCTTTCGTGCGTTGTGCGGCCAGGGCCTTGCGCTTCTCCATCCGCTGAGCGGGCGTGTCCTCGCTGGCAAAGTAGCCTTCGACATTGACCTTGCTCATATCGTACATAGTGGAAGTCACAGTAGCTTTGATGCGCGGGTCAAGCGCGGCAGCATTGATGGCCATACCGCCGAAGCCGCAAATGCCGATGATGCCGATGCGCTCAGGATCCACCAGGTCGCAGGTAGAAAGAAAGTCCACCGCCGCCAGAAAATCTTCGGTGTTGATGTCTGGCGATGCCATCCTGCGGGGCTCACCGCCCGATTCACCGGTAAAGGACGGGTCAAAGGCGAGGGTCAGAAAGCCTCTTTCTGCCATATGCTGGGCATAGAGTCCGCTAGACTGCTCTTTAACTGCGCCGAAAGGGCCGCTCACCGCAATGGCGGCAAGCTTGCCGGTGGCGTTCTTGGGGACATACATATCGGCCGCCAACTCGATTCCGTAGCGGTTGTGGAAGGTGACTTTGCTGTGGTTCACCAGTTCTGACTTGGGAAAGGTCTTGTCCCATTCCCGGGTAAGAGTAAGGGTGTTCATATTTTCGTTTGTGTTTGATTTGCAGGCCATCAGCATCAAGGCTGCGGCGGCCAGGGAGATGATAATCTGTTTCATTTGTGCCTTCTGTATTCTGCCGGAGACATTCCGGTAATATTCTTGAAAAGACGGGTGAAATGCTGCGGATAGGTGAATCCAAACATATTGGCAATGGAAGAAACCGGCAGGTCGGTGGCCAGAAGTGCCTGTTTTGCCAGCAAGACGATTCTGGACTTGATGTAGTCCCGGACGTTCACTCCGGTCTCCTGCTTTATCTGTTCGCCCAGATAGTTGGGAGTGAGGTGAAGTGTGTCGGCAATCTCCGCAACTGTCGGAAACCCCTTTCGGGCCACGGTGCCGCTTTCATACCATTGGGAAAGAGCTCTCTCGAAATCGGTAAGAATGTCTGTTGATCCGGTATCGTGAATCACTATCTGGCGGTCGTAACACTTCAGGCAGATATCCAACAGACATTCTATCAAATCGCAAAGCCAGGCCTTGTCGGTCTTTGGGCCGTTTTGCTTCAGGACATATTGTATCCGGTCCACCAGGGCCTCGCATTGGACCATCTCTCCCTGCGATGTATGGAGGGCTTCGGAACTGCTGTAAGAGAAAAAGGCATATCGGCTCAACTTTTTTCCCAGATGGGTACCCAGCAATAAGTCGTGGTGAAATACCAAACCTACGGAATAGTCCGAATTCCGGTCTTGTGTGTCGACCTGAATCACCTGCCCTGGCCCAAAACAAACCAGGCTGCAGTCAGTATACTTATATTGCTTAAGCCCGTATCCAACGCTGAAGCCGCTGCCTTTGGTAAGCCAGACAGCATAAAGGTCAAGGTTCACCTTGTCAGATGGATAATGTTTGGAAAAATCTCTCATATCCACAACCGTAACGAGCGGATGCAGTGCATCGAACCCGCACCAATTGCAGTAATCTTGAATGGTTTCCAGACGTAATACCTCTTGTTTCATCGCAACACAAAGATATGAGAATTACGTCAGTTGCCACTTACCATTTTTACGGATAATTGTTCTTGTATTTCGCCTAAAAGTTACTTCTTCATCAATGGCAGTAAAACCAAAAAGAAAAACGCCAGCATAAAATTGCCTATCGCAAGAAGAATCATTGGTGTTTCACAACCGGAATATTGGCAATATTTTGAAACTATTGCCAATTTATATACATTTGTTCAAAACATTGATATGGAATACCACGTGCAAATAACGCCTTGGATGCGTGAGGTTAGCGAGGTCCTTTTCGAGGAGCTTGTAGGAGTGGACAATTGTATCCACGAGTTTGGGCGGAATCTTATAGTAGAGGTTCCGCGTTCGGAAGTTGATAAAGCCGTTGCTGTTCTTGGTAAACATTTTCCTGATGTCGTTGATATTCGCAAGGCCTATCAGATGGTGGATGTTTTGCACGATTTCATCT
This sequence comes from Bacteroidales bacterium, assembly GCA_017428035.1. Taxonomy (GTDB): domain Bacteria; phylum Bacteroidota; class Bacteroidia; order Bacteroidales; family UBA932; genus Equibacterium. The sequence continues at coordinate 6,385 of JAFRRR010000094.1, forward strand.
TGGTTAAACCAATGATTTCGGAATCGCCGCTGATTAAAGAAGAAGGGATAGTGGTCCCGAGTGCAGAGAAGGCGTTGGTGGATCTTATTGCCGACAAGGAGTATGCGAGTCTAACTGACACTCAAAAGAATAAGAGCATTCAAAGGGTCTGTGAGACATACAGGATCAATCACGCAAGGATTCAGCGTTATGCGGCAAGGAAAGGGAAGAAAGAAGAGCTGATGGCGGCGCTGGTAGGCACTGACGGGACAAGAATTGATGCCATTGCCAACATACAGCGGATACTGACGGGCGCCCCTGTGATGCGCGCTTGGCTATTTGGTTCGTATGCCAGGATGGAAGAACGACCGGACAGTGATATTGACCTGTTGGTGGATTTTGAAAAGAATATGAAACTTGGGCTGATGGAATTATCAAAACTTGTTATTCAGATGGAAAAAGCCGTGGGGCGCAAGGTTGATTTGGTGGAGACGGCTTCTCTAAAGCCATTCGCCAGGGAAAGTGTAGAAAAAGATAAAGTGTTGATTTATGAGAGAGCCCGCTAGAGACGGTAAATTCCGATAGGGATTACTCGCTGTAATTGTGGTCTATGACGATGACCACCTGCCGGTCGGGCACCAGAGACTGGATTTCTTCTGTGAGTTTGTGGCAGAGGGCGGCATCGTCGTGGCAAGAGATGTCGGGCACTACGTCCACCGAGAGCATCCGGTCCTTCTCGGAATAGTAAAATCCGTGGACCTGTACCAGATCTTTGTGGGCGGCCAGAGTTTTCATCACCTTTGACTGAAGTTCGGCCCTCAGGTTCTCACCGGTGGCTACGGAATAGATTCCGACGGTCATAATGATGCCGTGCCGGGCATACATAGCGTTTGAGATAGAGCGGGTCAGGCCGTGGATATCGTGTGCCGACAGGGTGTCGGGCACGCCAATGTGCAGCGAACCTATCATCACTTCGGGGCCATAGTTGTGAAGGATGATGTCATAAACGCCGCGGACGCCGTCGAAGCCCATAATCTCCTGCCGGATTTCCTTTACCAGTTCGGGCGACACCTTGGCCCCGAGCAGTTCGTTTACCGGAGAGGCGAGCATCTCAATGCCGGCCTTTATGATCAGTATGGAAATAATGGCCCCCAGATAACCGTCCAGGGAGATGCCCCATATCAGCATAACGCCGGCAGAAACCAGCGTGGCAGCCGTGATTATGGCGTCAAACAGGGCGTCCGAACCGGAAGCAATCAGAGCGTCGCTGTGCAGCTGTTTGCCCTTCTTTTTCACAAACCATCCGAGAATCAGCTTGACGACGATGGCCACGACAATTACAATCAGCGTTGCCGTGGTGTAGGTGGGCTCCGTCGGGTTGAAAATCTTCTTGATGCTTTCGATGAGCGAGGTGATGCCGGCCGACAGCACAATGACGGCGATAATTATGGCGCTGAAATACTCAATGCGGCCGAATCCGAAAGGATGCTTGCGGTCGGCAGGCCGCTGCGACAGCTTTGTGCCGACAATGGTGATGACGCTGGAGAGAGCGTCGCTCAGGTTGTTGACGGCATCCATCACAATGGCCACACTGCTGGCTATTATGCCAACAACGGCCTTGAATGCCGCCAGCAGCACATTGGCAACAATCCCGATGACGCTGGTGCGTATGATTTGAGAATTGCGGTCCATACAGCTACTGTTCGGTAAAAGAATAGCCGAACCCGGCGCGGGTGGCGAGGCTGTCTGCATAAGGCCCCAGTTTCTTGCGGATGCGGGCGATGTTCACGTCCACGGTGTGGGCGGTTACAATCACGTCATCGGGCCAAACCTCCTTTAACAGCTGGTAGCGGGAGAACACTTTGCCGGGATTTTCAAGGAAGAGTTTAAGCAGTTCGTATTCGGTTTTGGTAAAGGCCACGACTTCGCCGTCAATCTTGACCTGCTTGCCGTCTGTATCTAACTGTATTCCCTTGAATCTTATGCCATTGCGGGCGGCGCCCATACGGGCCTCAACCACATTGATAATGTAGTCGCCGGTCTTTTCGCATTCGGATGCTATATCGTTGAATACCGTGCCGTTGTCATAGCCGTAGACGCGGTTGTCCAGGTTGGCGATGTTCTGCTGCTTGATGGTGTTGCGGCAGGCGTTGATGCGAGCCTCAGTGTCTTCGGACAGCGACATATCAAAATTGGACTTGTGGCCCGAAAGCAGGTCGTTCATATGCTCCAGGGCTTCGTCCACAAGGGCAAACATCTGCTGCATCCCCTCTTCCTGACTCTGGATAAAGGTTATCTTGTTTTCCCGCTTGCGTCGCAGTATCCTGGCAAGATTGAAGCAGCTGTCGCCAATGGATTCCAGTTCGCCTATCTGGCGAATCATACGCCTGATCTTGTCTTTGGTATCGTCTGACAGGTGTGCATCGCCCACCTGGCCCAGATAGCGGCCAATCTCATTCTCCATTTTGTCGCTGGCGTCCTCTGCCTTCTTGATCCTTTCGAAGAGCTTTTCAAACGGCTGCTCTTCCTGGATGCGGTATAGCTCTTTCACCATACCGAACATCTTGCGCATATCGGCACCGAACACCTCAATCTCTTTCTGAGCCTGCAGCACAGAGATTTCCGGGGTCTTCATAAGACCGCCACGGATATATTGCAGGCGGAATTCCTCTTCCTCTTCGGATTTTTTGGGCTTGATGAGAAGGCACACAAGCTTCTCTATCTGAGGTATAAACCAAATCAATATGGCAGTATTGATCACGTTGAAGCAGGTGTGGAAGGTGGCCAGTGCAAAGGAGAGCTGGGTGGGATTCTGCTCCGGGTCGGTGGGGTTCAGCCCCACGATGCCGCACACCATCCTGACGAACGGGAAGAACAGGATCAGCACCCAGATAACGCCGAAAACGTTGAACAGCAGGTGGGCCATAGCGGTACGGCGGGCCTGCGTGTTGGCGCTCAAAGCGGCCAGATTGGCGGTGAGCGTGGTACCGATGTTCTCGCCCATAACCAGCGCGATACCCTGATAGATAGAAATGGCTCCAGTGGCGCAAAGCACCATAGTGATAGCCATCAGCGCCGCGGAACTCTGCACCAGCGCCGTCAGAACAGTACCTATCAGAAGGAAAAGCAAGATGGTGCCGTAATTCGTCTTGAAGCTTGCAAAGAATTCTACCACTGCGGGTTTGTTTGCCAGATCCATCTCTATTCCTGCCTGCTTAAGCATTCCCAGCGCGAAAAGCAAGAACGAGAGGCCGAACAGGAAATCACCGATATAGCGGTGCTTCCCAAGCTGTATCAAGATGATGCCTATCAGGAATGCCGGCCACACCAGGGTGGTGATGTTGAAAGAGAAGCCGGCCGACATAATCCAGGCGCTCATAGTGGTGCCGATGTTGGCGCCCATAATCACCGAGATGGCCTGGGAGAGGGTTAGCAGGGCGGCATTTACAAACGACACCGTCATAACCGTGGTGGCGGCAGAAGATTGCACGGCAACCGTCACCAGCGCGCCGGTGGCAACGCCGGAAAACCGGTTGGTGGTCATAGCTCCCAGCATATGGCGAAGTCCGGGACCCGCCATTTTCTGGAGGGCCTCGCTCATCACCTTCATTCCGTATATCAGCAGGGCAATCGAGCCCAGAAGTTTCAGTACAATAAGCATAATCAATTCAATTCGGTTGCGAATTTACATTAAAATGACAGCTTAAAAAAGACTGCAGGGCATTTGTAACAAAATTTTAACGCTGGCTTTATTCTTGCAGCAAACAGGCCGCGATGAATATACGCAGACTCATACTTGTTGCGACCTTGCTGCTACTGGCCGGCGTGTTGCCGGCTGTTGCACAGAAGATTGTGCTGTCTGGATATGTCCGGGAGGCGGGCAGCGGAGAGCCGCTGAACGGCGCCGTGGTGTTCACTGCGGATATGAAAACAGGGGTGTCTGCCAATTCGGCAGGATTCTATTCGATAGAGGTCGCCGCCAAAGAGCAGGTTATCAAGTGCTCCTATGCCGGATATACCACCGCAGAATTTACAATCACCCCAAAAGGGAAGAATCTTAAGCACGATTTCCTTCTGGAAGAGGACAGGGAGATGCTGGAGGCGGCCAAGGTGTTCTCCAAGAGCAAGCGCGAGCAGCTGACCCTGCCTCAGCTGGGCAAGGAGACGGTCACCGCAGACATCATCAAGAAAGTCCCGGCGCTTATGGGCGAGGCCGATGTGATAAGGGTCATACAGATGCTGCCGGGCGTGCAGACGCCCAGCGAAGGATCCACCGGCTTCAGCGTCCGCGGCGGCGGCATAGACCAGAACCTTGTGCTGATGGATGGCGCTCCGCTATACAATTCGGGCCACTTCCTGGGCTTTCTGTCTATGTTCAACGGCGACGCCGTGAAAAATGCGCAGCTCTATAAGGGCGACTTTCCCGCCTCGTTTGGCGGCCGGCTTTCGTCGGTGCTGGACGTAAGCACCCGCGACGGCAATAAAAACAAGTTCGAAGGCAATGTCTCCATAGGCCTGATAACCTCCCGCGCCGCGGTGGAAGGCCCTATCGTAAAGGACAAACTCTCTTTTATGCTGGCCGCCCGCCGCACCTATATGGATGTTTTCTTCCCGATTTTCGGCAAGAATATACCAAAGAACACCCAGATGTATTTCTACGATATCAACGGCAAGCTCAGCTGGGTGGCAAGCCCCAGGGACAGGGTCTATCTGAGCGTGTTCAGCGGGCGCGACGTGTTTGGGATGTCTATGGAAGACTTTGACCTGGACAAGATGAAGTTTGCCTTTGCCAACAACACCCAGACGCTGCGCTGGAGCCACGAATTCTCGCCCAAGCTCTTTTTCAGCGCCACCGCCTATAATTCCCGCTACAAAGGCGGCGTGGACGGTGCTATGAGCGTGGCATCCTGGACCTATACTTCTGCCTTGATGGAGACCGGCCTGAAAACTGGCCTGACCTGGTATATCAATTCGTCCAACACTCTCCAGGCCGGCATAGATGCTGCATATCACAGGATGGACCCCTGCGACGTGTCTCCCGAAGGGGAGGAATCGATAGTGCAGGACGTGCATCTGCAGCGCACATATGCAGTGGCTCCGGCCGTGTATGTTCAGAACGAACAGAAAATAGGGCCTCTGACGCTGCGCTATGGCCTCAGGGCGGGTACCTTTACCACCCTTGGCGAGGCGGACCAGAAATATTACGACCCCGAGACTCACGACCTGGCCGAGACGGTCCACTTTGAAAAGGGCGAAGCCATCAAGACCTATTTTGGCCTGGAGCCGCGCTTCTCGGCCTCGTTCTCCATCAACCCCGACTTGAGCCTTAAAGCTGCCTATTCCCGTTCGTTCCAGTATATACAGCAAGTGCCCATCAGCATCTCCGGCAGCCCCATAGACGCCTGGTTCATGTCCTCGCCCAACATACTGCCGCAGATTTCCGACCAGTTCTCTGCGGGCCTCAATGCTTTATTTGCCGGTCAGGCGCTGGAATTCTCTGCCGAAGCGTTCTATAAGAACAACGCCAACACTATGGACTTCAAGGAGAATCCGGGCCTGGTGTTCGACGATGCCGAGCGCGAGGGCCTGCTGCGCTTCGGCAAGTCTTATGCCTATGGCGCCGAAGTGATGCTGCGCTACGAATTCAACCGGCTGAGCGGCTGGCTGGGCTACACTTTCTCCCGCGCCATCTACGATATTCCGGAGTTGAACGGCGGCAAGCCCTATCGCTCCCCGCTGAATCACGAGCATTCGGTGAACTTTGTCCTGTCTTACGATATCACCCGTCAGATGTCGCTCTCCGCCGACTGGGTGTTCTACAGCGGGGCGCCGACAACCTTCCCCGTGGGGCGTTTTTCATACGGTGGGACCTACGCGTCGCTGTACTCGTCTCGCAACGAGGACTCTATGCCGCCATATCACCGTATGGATCTGGCGTTTACCTATAAGGACCGCCGCCGTGCCGCGGGCCGTCCCGGCGGCTGCGAGTGGAATCTCTCGCTATACAATGCTTATTCGCGCCACAACGCCTGGTCGCTGGCCTTCCTCTACAACCGTATGGAAGAGAAGCCGCAGGCGCTTAAAGTATATCTGTTCACAATAATCCCGTCTCTGTCGTTCAATGTGTATTTTTAAAAATAAACTCTTTGCAATCTTGCTGATAGCGCTTCTGGCGGCTTCCTGCACGGAGGTGGTGGATATCCACACCAAGGGCATGGACCGCCACTATCTGGTGGTGGAGGGGATGCTTACCGACCGGACCGATATGCGGCAGAAGGTGCAACTGACAGGATCCGTGGATTATTTTGAGCCGGAGACGCCGCCTGCAGTGTCGGGAGCCAGGGTGGCCGTGAGCGATGGAGAAAGCACAGTTGAATATACCGAAACGCCGCCGGGAAGCGGCTGTTACATTGGCCCGGAGGGCTTCTGCGGCACCCCCGGCGGAACATACACCCTTACCATAGATGTGGAGATAGACGGAGAGCAGCGTCATTATGAGGCTTCTTCTACAATGGAAGAGCCCGGATTTGCCGATGCAGAGGTGGACTATATGTATGCCGGCAAACCGGAAATGCATATTGACAGCCTCTGGACCGTTGCCCTGTGGGGCAGGGACTTGCCGCAGACAAGTTATTATTACATAAACTCCAGATTGAACGACGCAGTGTTCCCTATGCAGCTCTCGCTGTCTATAGACGACAAGTACTTTGCCGGCCAGAAGGTGACCTGCTTTCCGGTAACGACTCTTGCCCAGACGGGCCTCAGGCAAAAGATGTACGGCGACTGCGCCAAGTATCTGGAGACGGGCGACGTCTTCACGCTTTATGTTTACACGATACCCAAGGATTACTACGATTTCTATATGGGATTTGTGTCAAGCAGTGTGGGCGCGGCTATCCCGCTGATACAGTCGCAGCCATCCAACTGTCCCACCAACATACGCGGCGACTATGCGGCAGGCTATTTCGTGGCCTGCTCCAGTACAAGTGCCAGCGTAGTGATAGACCAGCCGCTGCGGCCGTTCTACAAAAAACTTTTGGGATTCTAAACCGCTATTTCAGGGCATCCAGCAGCACCTTTTCCATAATCTTGTAACCGGCCAGGGTAGGGTGCACGCCGTCGTGGGAATTCTCTTTCGCGATGCCGCCGCGGCCGTCGTTGAGGGCGCTCCAATAGTCTACATACTTGACGTTTTTCTCTGCCGCCATACGTTTTATCATCTCGTTAAGCGCCGCCACGGTGCTGGCCTGAGGGCCAAGCTGGGGCCGCCAGGGATATGCCGCAACCGGCAATACAGAGCAGACCAGGGGAATGATGCCGTTGGCCTGGGCGATTTCTACCATAGAGGCGATGTTGCCCACAATATTCTCCATTGAAATGTCGCCGATATTTTCTGCCAGGTCGTTGGTGCCTATCAGAATGGCGACATATTTGGGGTGGAGGTCCACCACATCAGCACGGATGCGCGCCAGGTTCTCTATGGTGGTCTGGCCACTGATGCCGCGTCCCACAAAATTGTTTTCGGTAAAGAAGCCGGGGTCATCGCGCGGCCAGGCATCGGTGATGGAGTCGCCAAAGAGCACCGCCACCGGAGCCTCTTTCTGGGCTGCATTAGCCTCTGCGTAACGCTGATATCTGCCAAAATCGGTGTCGGAGTGCCCGTTGGTGGCGAATACCCGGCCGCTTATGGTACGGCCCTCGCGTATAAATTTCACCTGGAGGTCGCGGATTGCCTCGTAGCCTTTGGCGTTGAGGTGCAGATGGTCGCTCTCTGTGAATGTTTCAAAGTTTGTGTCGCTGAACGGGGGCAGCGTGAACAGGTCCAGAAACGGCACGCCCGCCGCCTGGCAGCAGAGCATCTGCTTGTCCACAAACACATTCATACCGCCTTCGGGGCCCTGATAATTGATGTTTGAGCCGCTTCCGAGCGCAGAAAAGCACTTGGTGGAGGTCATAAACAGGATGCGCGCCTTGGGCGCTTTTTCGCGGATGCGCTTTAGGCAATAGTTGATGCCGCCGCACTGGGTCTGGAGCTTTGAGGCGTCAAATCCGTCATATTCAGTATAGTCCCACGGGTCTCCGGAGAGGGTGTTGGCCTGGTTGAAATCGTTGGTCGATGCCCAGAGGATGTAGGTGTCATATACCGGGGCCTCAGGCGCGCAGGCCTGGTCTATCTGCCACTGGATGTGCTTGCCTTCTTGCTGGGTCTTGTTAGAGAAACCGGCCCCGCCGACACCGTATTTGGTGATTTCTGCATTCAACTGCTCTGCCCAGTAGTCGGTGGCGACGTTGGATGCGGGAATCACGCTGAATGAGCCGCCGAAAAGGGCGATAGTCTGTGTGTGCTGTCTGCCGGGGTTGGTAACGCCGCAACCTGCAAGCAGCGCAGTTGCGGCAAAAAGAACAAGAAGATACTTTTTCATACTAAAGGTTTTCCCAAAGATACTAAGAATAACTTATCTTTGCTATCGATTATGAGCGAAACCATACCCGTAAAAGGACAGGCCGTCGTGGTCAAGCACACCGGAAGCCACTATCTTCTCTCCAGGCTGCCGGAGTGGAACCTGTTTCCTGCCGTGCTGCGGGGCAAGGTCCGCCTGAAAGGCTCCACCGCCACAAATCCCGTGGCCGTAGGCGATGTTGTGGACTATGCTTATGAAGAGGAGATGAGCGTGATAGAGGCAGTGCATCCCCGCAAGAATTATATCATCCGCCGCAGCGCCAACCTTTCGCGCGAGGCGCACATAATCGCCGCCAATCTTGACCACGCCTACCTGATTGTTACAATGGCCTATCCCGAGACCAAGCTGGCCTTTGTGGACCGTTTTCTGGTGACTTGCGAGGCCTACGGCGTGCCGGTGACCATCGTCATAAACAAGCGCGACCTCTATGACTCTGAGCTGGAAGAGCTTTCCGCCGCCTTCCGCGACATTTATGAGGCTGCCGGCTATGAAATCCTGGAAGTGTCGGCCATCACCGGCGAGGGCGTCGACGCCCTGCGCGAGCGCCTCAGTGGCAAGGTCAGCCTGTTCAGCGGCACATCCGGCGTGGGAAAATCGTCGTTGATAAAGGCTATGGACCCCTCTCTGGACTATATCCGTACCGCTGAGATTTCCCAGGCCCACCTGCAGGGCCGCCACACCACTACTTTCTACGAGATGTATCCGCTGGCCACCGGCGGTTTCATTATCGACTCTCCAGGCATCCGCGGCTTCGGCCTGGTCGATTTCAAGAAAGAGGAGCTCAGCACCTATTTCCCGGAGATGCTTAAAGTGATGGACGATTGCCGGTTCAAGCCTTGCACTCATACCCACGAGCCCGGCTGCGCCGTGAAGGCTGCCGTGGACGAAGGTACAATCTCCCCCGACCGGTATTACTCATATTTGGGAATGCTGGAAGAGGAGAACAAGTATCGTTAGATATAGTACTCTATCCCGTTTTCTTCAAGGAAATCAAGCAGGGGCTGTTCGGGCCACACCAGGAACTTGCGTGAGAAAAATTCGCACTCAAGCCGGTTGTGGTCGTCGTAGAGCTTGACATACAGGCGGGCCTTGCCGCGGCATTTCTTGCAGACCTTGGCAAATTTCTGCTGGAATTCAGGATCCAGACGGCTGGTGGGAATCTTTACGTGGAACTCCTTGACCCGCTCTTCTTTGGTGTTGGCAAGCAGCGAAATGTCCGCAATGCGCAGGGAATAAACCGGGGTTCGCTCTCCGTCGCCGCCGCTGGGGCGGTCGTAGCGCTGCTCGGTGACACATTTAATGAGCAGGGGAGTGTTCACCACCGTGTATTGCATAAACTTCTCGTAGTCCTTTGCAAACAAGGCAAACTCAAAGGTGCCGGTGTAGTCCTCTATCACAAACTTGCAGAAAGGCTTGTTGTTGCGGGTCATTCTCTGCTCCACGGAGGTCACGATGCCCGCTATGGTGTATTGCTTGTTAAGCACGGACTTATCCAGCTTCAGCTTGCCTTCGCGCACCAGCTGTTCCTGCTCTGGCATCTCGTTCTTGACCTCGGACAGATGGCTCACGGTGCAATTGGTAAAGAACTGGCATTCGAAGCGGTACACATCCAGCGGATGGGCGCTGAGGTACATACCCACCACATCCTTCTCTTTCTTTAATATCTCCATCCGGTTTTCCTCTGCCACTACGGGGAATTCCGGGCGGACCGGCTTGAGTTCTTCCATCTCGCCAAACAGGGAGAAGGCACTGTTGATGGCGCTGTTGTGGTATTTGGAGGCGTAGCCTATGACAGAATCAATAAACGGCTCGCCCTTGGAAGTGATGGCAAAATACTGGCCGCGGGTGGCCTCCTGGAAACTGTCAAACGCTCCGGCGCACACCAGGCTCTCCAGCACCTTCCGGTTCAGGATGGTATTGGGCACCCGCTCCACAAAGTCAAAGAAATCCTTGAACGGGCCGTCTTTCTCGCGGATTTTTATAATCTCGTTTATGACATTGGGCCCGACGCCCTTTATGCCGCCCATACCAAAGCGGATGGCGCCGGCCTTGTTCACGGTGAACTCGGTGGAACTCTCGTTGATGTCTGGCCCCAGCACCTTTATCTTGGACTTGCGGCAATCTTCCATAAGCTTGGCAATCTCGTCCATATTGTTCAGATTGCAGCTCATATTGGCCGCCAGGAACTCGGCGGGGTAGTGTGCCTTCAGATATCCGGTCTGGTAGGCGACCCAGGCATAGCAGGTGGCGTGGGACTTGTTGAAGGCGTAGGAGGCGAATTTCTCCCAGTCCTTCCAGATCTTGTCCAGCATCTTCTCCGGGTGGCCGTTGGCGATGCCGCCCTCCATAAACTTGCTCTTGAGGCCCATCAGCGTGTCTATCTGCTTCTTGCCCATAGCCTTGCGCAGGGTGTCGGCCTGGCCTTTGGTGAAGCCGGCCAGCTTCTGGCTCAGAAGCATCACCTGCTCCTGGTATACGGTGATGCCGTAGGTGTCCTTGAGGTATTCCTCCATCTCGGGGAGGTCGTACTCTATGGGCTTGAGTCCCAGCTTGCGGTCCACGAAATCGGGAATGTAGTCCATAGGGCCGGGCCGGTACAGGGCGTTCATCGCAATCAGGTCTTCGAAACGCTCCGGGTGGAGTTTCTGGAGCCAGGTGCGCATACCGTCGCTTTCGAACTGGAACACGGCGGTGGTGTCGCCGCGGCCGTAGAGCTCCAGGGTGGCCTTGTCGTTTATCGGAATCTTTTCGATGTCAATCTCCTTGCCGTGGCCCGCCTTTATAAGGTCCAGGGTCTTGTGTATGATGGAGAGGGTGTTGAGCCCCAGAAAGTCCATCTTGAGCATACCCACATCCTCTATGTAGTGGCCGTCGTACTGCGAGGTCACCAGATCTTTGCCGTTCCTGTCTTTTGAGAGGCATACGGGTATGAAATCGCTAATGTCGCCGGGGCCGATGATGGTGGCGCAGGCGTGCTGGCCTACCTGCTGTATGCAGCCTTCCAGCTTCTGGGCGTATTTGAGCACCTCCTTGACCTGTTCGGAGCCGTTTTCAAGCTCGTTCTTGAACTCCGGCACCAGACGGTAGCAGTTGGCCAGGGTAATCTTGACATCTTTCTCTTCTTTGCCCACCTGGAACTTCTTGCCGTCCTCTTCCACCACTTTGAAGCCGGGCTTGAGCTCGTCCAGCTTGGGGTTGAAAGGATATTTCTGCTCTACCTTCTCGCTCAGGCGGTCCGGCACCATCTTGCTCAGGCGGTTGGACTCGTCTATGCTGAGCTGGCTGATGCGGGCGACATTTTTTATGGCGCCCTTGGCGGCCATTGTGCCAAAGGTGATTACGCGCGAGACGTGGGTTACGCCGTAGGTCTTTTCTACATATTCGTGGGCGTAGTCCAGATTCTCAAAGTCGACGTCGATATCGGGCATCGAGATTCGGTCTGGATTCAGGAAACGCTCGAACAGCAGCTGATATTTGATGGGGTCCAGGTTGGTGATGCCCAGGCAGTAGGCCACAACGCTGCCGGCGGCCGAACCACGTCCGGGTCCCACCAGGTCGCCTACGGCACGGCAGGCGGCGATATAGTCCTGGACAATAAGGAAATAGTCCGGGAAGCCCATCCTGGCTATGGTCTTTAGCTCAAAGTCTATGCGCGACGCCTGCTCTTCCGTGAGGGTGTCTCCATAGCGCTTGCGGGCTCCCAGATATGTCAGATGGCACAGATAGGCCACCGACTGGCAGAACTCGTCGCCGCGGTATTCGCGGGAAATCTCCTTGCCCTCCTTGTCTTTCTTGATCTCCCACTTGCCTTCTTCAATGACATCCTTGTACTTTTCCAGCTGGTTAACTATGTCGGCCAGAAAGTCTGGGTCGATGTGGAATTTGGGCAGGATGTGGCCGCGGTCAATCTTGTACTGCTCTATCTTGCCGGCGATTTCCAGCGTGGTGGCAAGGGCCTCCGGATGCTCGGGGAAAAGCGCCGCCATCTCCTCTTCGCTCTTGATGTATTCCTGCTGGGTGTAGTGCAGGCGCTTGGTGTCGGAGACGTTGGCGTTGGTGGTCAGGCATATCAGGCGGTCGTGCACCGGACCGTCCTCCTTCAGAATGAAGTGGGCGTCGTTGGTGGCGACGGTTTTCACGCCGTGCTTTGCCGCCAGCTCAAATATTTTTTCGTTTACCTTGCTCTGCTCTTCATAGACCCGGATAATCTCGCGGTAGACGTCGGGGTCAAGGCCTGTGAGCTCCGTCTTGTGGAGCATCACCTCCAGGTAATAATCCTCGCCAAAGACGCGTTTGTGCCATTCGATGGCCTCTTCCGCTGCCTTGATGTCGTCGGCCATAATGTCCTTGGGGACCTCTCCGGCCAGGCAGGCAGAGCAGCAGATCAGGTTTTCGTGGTATTTCTCAATTATCTCGTGGGTCACGCGGGGCTTGTAATACTTGCCCTCTATGTGCCCTATGGAGACAATCTTCATAAGGTTCTGGTAGCCCTCGTAGTTCTTTGCCAGCAGTATCAGGTGGTAGTAGTTCTTGTGCTCCGGATCCTTGAGCCGGTGATCGTAGTGGCGGGTTACATACACCTCGCAGCCCACGATGGGCTTTACTATGGGCTGCTTTTTCTCGTCCAGGTTGGACTTGTCGTAGGCCCATTTGAAAAACTCCTTCACGCCATACATATTGCCGTGGTCGGTGATGGCGATGGCGGGCATACCCAGCTCCCTGGCGCGCGCAAAGAGCTTCTTGATGGAGCTCAGGCCGTCAAGTATAGAGTACTGGGTGTGGACGTGAAGGTGTACGAACGCCATATTCCGCTAGAAGCTGATCAGGGATTTTCCGGTCATTTCTGCGGGCTGGGGAATGCCCATAAGGGTCAGCATAGTGGGGGCGATGTCGGCCAGGCGGCCGTCTGCCACGCTCTTGACATCGTCGTCCACCACCACGAACTGCACTTTATTGAGCGAGTGGGCGGTGTTGGGGCTGCCGTCGGGGTTCACCGCATTGTCGGCATTGCCGTGGTCGGCGGTGATAAGCACGCTGTAGCCGTGTGCGCGAGCTACCTCCACCACCTGTCCGGTGAGTTCGTCTATGGTCTTGACTGCCTTGCAGATGGCATCGTAGACGCCGGTGTGGCCCACCATATCGCCGTTGGCAAAGTTCAGGATCACCATATCGTGCTTCTCGGTCTTGAGGTCGGCCATAAGGGCAGCGGCTACTTCGGGGGCGCTCATCTCGGGCTGCAGGTCGTATGTGGCAACCTTGGGCGAATTGATAAGTATGCGGTCCTCATTCTGGAAAGGAGCCTCGCGGCCTCCGTTGAAGAAGAAGGTCACGTGGGCGTATTTTTCGGTTTCGGCAATGCGCAGCTGGGTGCGCCCGGCAGCGGCAACCACTTCTCCGAGAGTCTTTTGCACATTCTCCTTGTCGAAGAGTATGTGCAGCCCGGTGAACTTGTCGTCGTAGGGGGTCAGGCAGCAATAGTAGAGGGGAATGGTGTGCATGCCGGCCTCGGGCATATCCTGCTGGGTGAGCACGGTGGTGATTTCGCGGGCGCGGTCGTTGCGGAAGTTGAAGAAAATCACAGCGTCGCCCTCTTTGATGGTGGCCACGGGATTGCCGTCGGCGCCGACCACGCAGATGGGCTTGATGAATTCGTCGGTGACACCCTCGTCGTAAGAAGCCTGGATGGCATCCACGGCGCTTTTTGCCTTTTTGCCGACACCTTTCACAATCAGGTCATAACCCTCCTTGACGCGCTCCCAGCGTTTGTCGCGGTCCATAGTGTAGTAGCGGCCAATCACGCTGGCCACCTTGCCGGTGGTCTCCGCCATCTTCTGCTCCAGCTCTTCCACGAAGCCCTTGCCGCTGCGCGGGTCGCAGTCGCGGCCGTCCATCAGGCAGTGTACAAACACCTTGTCCAGGCCTTCCTGCTTTGCGACAGCCAGGAATTCATAAAGATGATCCAGGGAGCTATGCACGCCTCCGTGGCTGGTAAGGCCCATAAAGTGCAGCGCGCAGCCGGTCTTTTTCACATATTCGTATGCCGCAGCAATCTCTTTGTTCTCAAGCAGGCGATGCTCGCGGCAGGCCATATTGATCTTGACCAGGTCCTGGTATACGATGCGGCCGCCGCCGATGTTCAGGTGGCCCACCTCGCTGTTGCCCATCTGGCCGTCTGGCAAGCCCACGTCTTCGCCGCAGGCGCTAAGGTGTGAAAAGGGATATTTTGCCCTCAGGGCGTCGATATGTGGCTGTCCCTGAGTATAAATAGCATTGCTGTGGTCTTTCTTTCCTTCGCCCCAACCATCCAAAATCATAAGTAATACTTTCTTGTCCATATTTTTGTTAAATTTGCACTATTGACATCCCACAAAGATACTTTAAAAATGGGTAAAAAATACAGTAAAAAGAAAGATATCGCCAAGAAAAACACAAAGGGCAGAGGGCCAGTGCGTTTCAGTACAAAAGAGCGCCGGAGCAAGAGTACAGAGGAATATAAGGGCGTGGTGAGCCTGACCCGCGACGGCCTGGGTTTCATCACGATAGAGGGGCAGGAAGACGACATTATGTGCAAGCCCAACCGGCTGCGCGGGGCGCTTAACGGCGACACCGTGCTGGTGGTGGCCAGCAAGAAAAAGACGGGCCCGCGCCGCGAGGGTGAGGTGGTCCGCATCCTGCAGCGCAGTCCCAAGCCGCACATCGGCGTGCTGATTGTCCGCGGCCGTCAGGTCTGGGCCATAGTAGAGAGCCCCAGAATGCCCTATGACATCCGCATTCCGCTGGAAAACGGCGAGGAACTGCCCACCATCGGTGGCAAGAAGGCAGAAAACGGGATGAAGGTTGCGGTGCTGGTGGTGGACTGGCCGCGCAAGAGCGCCGAGCCGCTGGGCAAGATTGTGGATGTGCTGGGTCTTCCGGGCGAAAACGACACCGAGATGCACGCCATTCTGGCCGAATACAACCTGCCGTACCGCTTCGAACCCGAGGTAGAAGAGGCCGCGGAAAAGATTTCGGAGAAAATCACCGCTGCGGAAATCTCCCGCCGCAAAGACTATCGCAAGGTCACCACTTTCACCATTGACCCCGCCGACGCCAAGGATTTTGACGACGCCCTGTCGTTTATAAAACTGGACAACGGCCACTATGAGGTCGGCGTCCACATAGCCGACGTCACCCATTATGTCAAGCCGGGCGATTTGGTGGACAAGGAGGCCTACAACCGCGCCACCAGCGTCTATCTGGTGGACCGCACCATCCCGATGCTGCCCGAAAAGCTCAGCAACAACTTGTGTTCTCTGCGTCCCGGAGAGGATAAACTCTGCTTTTCCGCCATCTTCGAGATGGACGAAAAGGCCAATGTGCTGGACAGCTGGTTCGGCCGCACGGTGATCAATTCCGACTACCGGATGGACTACGAGCAGGCACAGCAGATTATTGAGACTGGCGAAGGCGACCTCAAAGATGAAATCAAGATTCTCTGGAGCCTGGCCGACATATTGCGCAAGAAACGCTTCGAGAAAGGCGCCATCAACTTTGAGCGGCCCGAGATGAAGGTAGAGATAGACGACGCCGGCCGCCCGGTAAATGTCTACCAGAAAATAAGCAAGGAGAGCAACTTCCTTATAGAGGAGTTTATGCTGCTGGCCAACCGCAGCGTGGCGGAATTCGTGGCCAAGAAAACCGGCTACAAGCAGCCTACTTTCGTATACCGTATCCACGAGGCGCCCAATGCCGAGAAGCTGGGCAATCTGCGCAGCTTTGCCGGCAACTTCGGCTTCAAGATGGGCTCTACCGAGACGGTGAAGCAGGCCACCAAGAGCCTGAACACCCTGCTCAAGGATGTCAAGGGCTCGGCGGCAGAAAGTGCCATAGAGATGCTGGCGCTGCGGGCAATGGCCCGCGCCTGCTATTCCACCGACAACGTGGGTCACTACGGCCTGGCGTTCCCTTTCTACACCCACTTTACCAGTCCTATCCGCCGCTATCCCGATATGATGGTGCACCGCCTGCTCACAGAGTATCTGGCGGCTTTCTACGGCGGCCACAAGCTGGAAAAGATGCCCGACAAGGCGACCTACGAGACCTGGTGCGAGTGGTCATCTGCCCGCGAACAGATAGCTGCCGATGCCGAGCGCGCCAGCATCAAATATAAACTCACCGAGTTTATGCAGGACAAGATAGGGCAGGAGTTTGACGGCACTGTGAGCGGCCTCACCGAGTGGGGAATGTATGTAGAGATTGAGCCCACCAAGGTAGAAGGAATGGTGTCTCTCAAGGCAATCAAAGAAGATTACTTCTCTTTTGACGAAGAGAAATACCGCATCGTGGGCAAACTCTCCAAGCGGGTGTTCACCCTGGGTGACAAGGTGCGCGTCCGCGTGCTTCGCGCCTCGCTGGAGCAGAAGCAGATAGACTACGAATTGATTTTGAACGACATCGCCTAGCTGAACAGGTCGTGAAGGACCTTGAGCGAGCGGATGTTCAGATTAAGCGAAAGATGGTAGGATAGATATTCTACCATTTTTTGTGCAAAGACGCCGCGGCGGTCGCGGTTCAACTTCAGCGCCAGCGCCTCTTCGCGCGGGAGCGTCAGAATTTGGTGGAGCAGCAGCGAATCTTCTGCGCTCCAGGCCTCCGCCAGGGTCTCTTCAGATGTAAATTCCGCAATAACCGGCTGGAAAAGTGGCGTGTCGGGGCAGTAGTTGTCCTTGGGTTGGAAGCCAAGCGCCCGGCAGAAATCCACCAGAAAGCAGAGATGGAAATTGGCCACGCTGCCCGTCTCGGCGTCCAGGGCCGTTATTTCCCGCTCCAGGAAATTGAACAGGTCGGGGTCCATCGCCCCGTCCTGTACTCCGCGATAAAGAAGTTCTCCTATAAACAGCGCCACGGCGCTCTTGTAGGGGTCGGTGCGGATGGCGGTCAGCGGATACGGCCGCTCGGCCTCTTTTAGATATTCCAGATCACCCTTGCCACCAGTGGCCGTCACATCCAGGATACTCAGGCTGTGATACTGCCCCTGGGCGCCGCGGCTCTTGCCCGCGCCCCGCAGAAAGAAGCCGGTGCGGCCTCTTTCTGCGTCCAGTGCCTGCACCACCTGCGACCGGTCACCGTACTTGGTCAGGTGCAGCACAATTATGCGGGTCTCGCGTTCTGCGGGCATATGGTCGTTGGGTTGGTTTTTAGCTTCTGGAGGCTATGGGGCTGGTTATTAGCGCTTTGTGAAAAATCGCTACCCTCTTTTGCGTGGGGCGATATTTAGGAACGGGCTGTGTGTCAGGCTGTTATCCTTCAGGCTTCAGGTGTGCGATAAGCTTTTCTACTGCGTGGCCGCGGTGGCTGATGGCGTTTTTCTCTTCCAGGGTGAGCATCGCCATAGTCTTTTCCATTCCTTTGGGAATGAATACCGGGTCGTAGCCAAAGCCCAGCTCGCCCATAGGCTCCAGGGAGATGTTGCCCTCGCAAATGCCCTCAAAGGTGTGCAGCTCGCCGTCTTCAATAAGGGCAATCACGCAGCGGAAGCGGGCGGTGCGCTCTTCAAAAGGCACCCCCTGCAACTCCTTGAGCAGCTTCACGACATTCTGGGCCGGGTTCTTGGGAAGGCCGGCGTAGCGTGCGCTATAGACGCCCGGCGCTCCGTTCAGAAAGTCCACCTCAAGGCCTGTGTCGTCTGCAAAGCAGGTCTTGTGGAACTTGTCCCACACAAACTGCGCCTTCTCCACCGCATTCTCCGGAATGGTTTCGTGGGTTTCGGGGATATCATCTTCCCAGCCCAGCTCGGCCGGGGTCACAATCTGGTATCCCTCGCCCAGCTTGCCGGCTATCTCAATCACCTTGTTGTGATTGGCGGTGGCAAAAACAATCTTGGTCGGTTTCATATTGACAAAGATAAATAAATTCCCGGCGGATTCATTATCTTTGTAGACTAAACAAAGAAGCTATGTATTCGCTTAAAGAGCAGGAAGCCATAATTGCGCGCGCCATATGTAATCTGAAGTTCGTAAAGGAGCCGGCGGGGCTGTACGAGCCGCTGGAGTATATGATGTCCATAGGTGGCAAACGCATCCGTCCGCGCCTTTGCCTTGCGGCATACAACCTTTACAGCGACGATATCGGCGACAATATCATCTCGCCCGCGCTTGCGCTGGAGATTTTCCACAATTTCACCCTTCTGCACGATGACATTATGGACCGTGCCGACACCCGCCGCGGCCAGCTGACGGTGTGCAAGAAGTGGGGCGACAATGTGGCCATCCTTTCCGGCGACGTGATGTGCATCCTGGCCTATAAATGGCTCACTGCCTGCCCGGCCGACAAGCAGCCGCAGGTGCTGGAGCTATTTACCAAGATGGGCGCCGAGGTTTGCGAGGGGCAGCAGTACGATATGGAATTCGAGACGCAGCCAGTGGTCACCGGCGAAGAATATATCAATATGATAGGCCTCAAGACGGCCGCCCTTCTGGCCTGCTCGGTGAAGATGGGCGCCGTGATTGCCAATGCACCCGAGGCTCAGGCCGAGGCCCTGTACAATTTCGGCTGGCAGATAGGTCTCGCCTTCCAGATTTCCGATGACTATCTGGACACTTTCGGCGACCCGCACGTCTTTGGCAAGAAGATTGGCGGCGACATTATGTGCGGCAAGAAGACCTGGCTGCTGGTAGAGGCCCTCAAGCGCGCCTCCGGTGAAAACCGGAAACGCCTGAACGAAATCCTGGCGATGGGAGACAGTCGCGCCGAAGATAAAATTGCCGCGATGCAGCAGATGTATATCGACCTCGGCGTGAAGCAGGACGCCGTAAAGGCTATTGAAGAATACCACGAAAAGGCTATGGAATGCCTTTCCGGCAAGGGCTTCAAATCGGAGCAGCTGGAGATTTTGAAAGAGTTTTCGGCATCACTTGTACACAGGGAGGATTAGATGGAACGCCTTGAAATAATGGCCCCGGCGGGCAATTTCGAGTGCCTGCAGGCCGCCATCCAGGGCGGCGCCGATTCGGTTTATTTCGGCGTCGGCAACCTGAATATGCGGTCGCATTCTGCCAACAATTTTGCGGTGGAAGACCTTCCCGAGGTGTGCCGGATATGCCGCGAGGCGGGCATCAAGAGCTATCTGACGGTCAACATAACCTTCTATAACGAAGACCTGGAACCTATGCGCCAGCTGCTCAAGGCGGCGCGCCAGGCCGGCGTCACGGCGGTAATAGCTTCCGATATGGCGGCCATTATCGAGGCCCGGCGGCTGGGCATCGAGGTGCATATTTCCACCCAGCTGAGCATTTCCAATACAGAAAGTCTGCGTTTCTACGCACAATTTGCCGACGTGATTGTGTTGGCGCGCGAGCTCACGCTTTTCCAGGTGAAGGATATCCACGAGGCGATTGTCCGCGAGGGCATCAAGGGCCCTTCGGGCAATCTGGTGCGCATAGAGCTTTTCTGCCACGGAGCGCTGTGTATGGCCGTCTCGGGCAAGTGCTACCTGTCGCTGCACGCGCACAACGCCTCCGCCAACCGCGGCAGCTGCTATCAGGTGTGCCGCCGCAGCTATCTGGTCACCGACACCGACGACGGCAACCAGCTGGAGATCGACAACAAGTACATAATGTCGCCCAAGGACCTCTGCACCATAGAGTTTATGGACCGCATCATAGATGCCGGCGTCACGGTGTTCAAGATCGAGGGGCGCGCCCGCAGCGGCGAATATGTCAAGACGGCTGCCCGGGCCTACCGCGATGCCGCCGACGCCGTGCAAAACGGCACCTACACGGCCGAATATGGCACCGAGCTGAAGGCCCGCCTGGCCACAGTGTTCAACCGCGGCTTCTGGGACGGTTATTATCTGGGCGCCAAAATGGGCGAGTGGAGCGATGTCTACGGCAACAAGGCGACCCGCACCAAAAAGTATATCGGCAAGATTACCAATTGGTTTGAGAAGCTGGGAGTGGCCGAGGTGCAGATAGAGACGGGCGAGATTTCGGTGGGCGACCCCGTGATAATCAGCGGCCCCACCACCGGTGTGCTGGAATTCGATATCCCCGAAATCCGCGTGGACCTCAAACCTGTCCAGACCGCCCGCAAAGGCGACCTCTGCTCCATTCCCTGCAAGACCAAACTTCGCCGCAGCGACAAAATCTTCCTGTTCAAGGCGGCGGAGTAGGTGCCTCGCCAGGTTTACTCCGTATGCGGATCCTTCCGCACCCGCTTCACCGTGTGCTTAAGTTTGCCAACCACGAAGTTGATTTCGAGATGAGTTTCGGTTTCGCTGGTTTGCAAATCCGGCATTACGATGTCCGTCAGCAGTTCGCCGAAGTGGTTCATCATAGAGGTCTGCTTCTCTTTGTCGGTTTCTTCGTGCATCTGGAGCAGTTCCCGCTTAAGACTGCGGACTTTCACAAAGGTCTCGATAATGGCGAGGGTGGCATCTTCTGCCCTCTTTGATTTAAGGATAGTAGCGAGCATGTATAAGCCTTTTTCTGTGAAGGCTTTGTAGTTATACTTTGAATGCCGTCCACTTCCAGAAGATCTTTCTAAGGTCAAAATATTTGATCTTAAAACCGCCGACTCCTCATCGGTTAGTTCAAAAAGATAGCCAACGGGAAACTTGCTGGGATTGTTGCGTACGGCTTGATTTACCTCGCGCGTTTCTACACCATACAATTCGGCCACGTCACGGTCTAGCAGCACTTCTTGCTCCCTGATCACTACGATTTTGCTTTCAACATCCTCCAAGCTTACCAGGGCACTGCTGCAGTCTTCTTTTTTCAGTTTACTCATAAAACAACGAATTTATGGATTAAATGATTGGCTTACGCAGATGCGAATATAATGCATTGCGGGTCGTTTCGTATCGCAAATAACGCGCTAATTATTAAATATTTACGTTTTTAAAAATGTGGTAGCAGTTTTTAAAACAGTTGGATTATTGAAAATAGATGGTTAATTTTGAAAACAGAAAGCGCGCAATTGCCCTCCCCCGATGTTTTCTGGTGGGGCAACCTGTTGGTAAACAGCTAATTAGGGTGATCACTGTTTAACTAAATATAAAGCAAACCATGAAAAGACTTCTTTCGATTTTGGTACTTACCGCGCTGGTTGTGGCCGGCTGCAGCAAGTACGACGACACCGAGCTGCAGCGCCGCGTGAGCGCCCTTGAGGCATACCAGTCTCTTCTTCAGAAACTTGACTCCGGCAAGCCGGTTACCTCGTATTCGCAGTCAGGGACCGACGTTACGTTCAACTTTGGCGACGGCACCAGCATTACGATTGACAACAAACCGTCAGCCGAGAATCCTATCAAGACCATCACCGCCGACGGCAACACTCTGACAATCACCCTTGCCGACGGCACGGTAGTCCCCGTTACCTACGGCGAGAAGGAAAAATTCGGGTTTGAAATTGCCAATGGCAGAAGGTGCTTCAGCATTCTGGAAAAAGTGGAGTGGCTTCAGTCAAAGCAGTTAAAATTGCCGTATACCCTCTCAGGAGATATTGCCGACTTAAATGATGTGGACATAGAGACGAGAGTCACTTCATATCACGGTATTGTAGATAGTTATGACCAGGTTTCGGTAGAAAAAACTGATGCGAAGAGCGGATCGTTAGTCGTAAGTATGGGGCAGGATTCTGAAGGTTCTGGTTGGGACTCGGGCGAGTTTTATTACTATTATCCGGAGATGGTAGTGGATGTTACCGCTCACTTCCCAGACGGCACGTCTTCCTACAAGAAACTTTATATAGTCGGTTTCAAGTACTATTTGGAGACCGACGAGAACACCTGGGATTTGGCTTATGTCGAGTATGACTCCGCATTGAGAATGAACGTGATACGTCTGCCCAAAAATGCCGGTGAGTTCAAAGTGATACTTAAGGTAGGAACGGATACTTATACCAACAAGTATTTTTATGCGTTTTATGACGGTGAGCCCTTTACGACATTTAAATACGACGATATCTTCTATAATAAAATTAATGTCTATGAAGATAAAAACGGCCTCTTTTTGACACCGATTATAGATCTAAATCAAACAGCGACAGTCAACAGTGGCGAAGGCAACTATGGCTCAAAATGGTGGGATGCAATATATACCGCCGATATCAAGTTCACAGCGAACGCCACTGGTGTAGAACGTTATAATGAAATATTATTCTGGAAGCGGGAATCCCCCAGCTCTGCAGGCAGTCTGACTCGCGTCAGAGTGATTCAGGCAGCGCACTAATATCCACCACTGTGGCGACATCCCCGGCCACCTTGAAACGGACATTAAAGCTTCCGTAGGCCATGCCCCAGACTTTGTCGGGGTCGGTGTCGTAGGAGACGCGGGGGTCCAGAGACAACAGCTGAGATATTTGCGAGAGGGTGTCGGAATCGATGCCCTCTCCGCTTTTTAGGGCATCTGTCGCGCCGGGCGCGAACTCCACCCGTAGTCGGTGGTCCTTGGTCGGGCCGGTGTAGCCGTCGGAGGCCTCCGGAATGCAGTCGGCGTATGGTATGTATGGCTTGATGTCGTAAATCGGCGTGCCGTCCAGCAGGTCGGCTCCCGCCACGTGCAGCAGCGGCCCTCGGTCCGCCGTCATCTCTATCGATACCAGTTTCACCGCCGACATCGCCAGCGAATTGGGTCTGAAGGGCGACCTGGAGGCGAAAACTCCTATTCTGGTGTTGCCGCCCAGGCGCGGCGGCCGCACGGTGAAATTGCCGTCCCAAGGGGCTGCGGAAAAGCCCCATATCAGCCAGATGTGGGAGAATTCTTCAAGGCCCCGAACGGCGTCTTCCAACCCGTACCCGGGCTCGAACACCACGGTGGCCGGGCAATCCTCTGCCAGACGGCTCTGGCGGGGGATGCCGAACTTTTCGCCGAATGGCGAGCGGATGTGTGCTATCGGAGTGATGTCCATACAGAAGACAAAGGTAATCTTTTGTGCAAAACGTGTTGATATTCTTAAAATTATTTCTATCTTTGCAGCCCGCAAAAAATGCGGTTAACACATTTAAATAAAAGATTAATAACTTTTTATGCCGACAATTCAACAATTAGTTCGCAAAGGTCGCGAGGTTATCGTAGAGAAAAGTAAATCTCGCGCGCTGGATGCATGCCCTCAGAGGCGCGGCGTTTGTGTACGTGTGTACACTACTACACCTAAGAAACCTAACTCAGCAATGCGTAAGGTTGCCCGTGTACGCCTCACCAACCAGAAAGAGGTCAATGCATACATTCCCGGCGAGGGCCACAACCTGCAGGAACACAGCATCGTGCTGGTTCGCGGCGGTCGTGTGAAAGACCTCCCCGGTGTACGTTACCACATTCTCCGTGGCGCTTTGGATACCGCTGGCGTAGACGGTCGTCTTCAGGGACGTTCTCTCTACGGCACCAAGAGGCCGAAGAAAGCCAAGAAGTAATTCTGTTTAATTTATCTAATCAATTTGTTGAAAAATGAGAAAAACGAAGCCTAAAAAGAGGATTCTACTTCCTGATCCGAAGTACAACGACGTGCTTGTAACACGTTTTGTCAACAACCTTATGTTGCAGGGGAAGAAGAGTATCGCGTATTCTATTTTTTACGATGCCATTGATATGGTAGGCGAGAAGATGAAAGATTCTGACAAGGCTCCGATAGAAGTTTGGAAGCAGGCTCTGGAGAACATTACTCCCCAGATCGAGGTTAAGAGCCGCCGTGTAGGTGGTGCCAACTTCCAGGTTCCTACCGAGATCAGACCTGAGCGCAAAATCTCCATCTCGATGAAGAATATGGTACTCTACGCCCGTAAGCGTTCCGGTCACTCAATGGCCGAAAAGTTATGTGCCGAGATAATTGCAGCATACAACAATGAGGGTGCTGCATTCAAGCGCAAAGAGGATATGCACAAGATGGCAGAGGCCAACAAGGCATTTGCCCACTTCCGTTTCTAATTCTTTCAAACCTGTAAGGGTTTAGATGGCAAGAGACCTCACATACACCAGGAACATCGGTATAATGGCCCACATTGACGCCGGCAAAACGACGACCAGTGAGCGTATCCTGTATTACACAGGCAAGACTCACAAGATCGGCGAGGTGCACGACGGGGCTGCCACTATGGACTGGATGGTTCAGGAGCAGGAGAGGGGCATCACTATCACAAGTGCCGCTACCACTGCTTTCTGGAATCACGACGGTGAGAAATATCAGATAAACCTGATAGACACTCCCGGCCACGTGGATTTTACCGTTGAGGTAGAGCGTTCGCTGCGCGTGCTGGACGGCACCATAGCGACGTTCTGCGCGGTGGGTCGTGTACAGCCGCAATCGGAGACCGTATGGCGTCAGGCCGACAAATACCACGTCCCCAAGATTGCGTATGTAAATAAGATGGACCGCACCGGAGCCGATTTCCTTGCTGTGGTAGAGGAGATTCACACCAAGCTGGGTGCCAACGCGGTGCCGGTTTGCCTGCCCATCGGGGCGGAGGACAATTTCGAGGGAATTATTGACCTGATTGCAATGAAGGCGATTTATTACGATCAGGGCACCGAGCTCGTAAACTACGAGGTCAAGGATATTCCCGCCGATATGCTCTCCGAAGCCCAGGAGTGGCGCGGCAAGCTGATTGAGGCCGTTGCGGAATTTGACGATAACATTATGGCCAAATTCTTTGACGACCCCGATTCAATCACCGAGGCGGAGATTATTGCAGCCCTTAGAAAGGCGACCATCAGTATGGCGGCTGTGCCGACCTGCTGCGGTTCGTCTTTCAAAAACAAGGGAGTCCAGTTCCTGCTGGACGCCGTGGTCCGTTATCTTCCCAGTCCCCTGGACGTGGGCAGTGTGTTCGGTACCAATCCCAAGACCGGCGACGAGGTAGAGCGCAAGCCGCTCGCCAGCGAGCCGTTCTGCGCCCTGGTGTTCAAAATCGCCACCGATCCGTATGTGGGCCGCCTGGCCTTCCTCAGGGCATATTCGGGACGCCTGGATTCAGGTTCCTATGTGCTCAATACCCGCACAGGAAAGAAAGAAAGAGTTGCGCGACTGTATCAGATGCACAGCAACAAGCAGAACCCGATAGACTTTGTTGAGGCAGGTGATATCTGCGCCGCAGTCGGGTTCAAAGAGCTGCGCACCGGTGATACGATATGCGTCGAAGACAAACCCATCGTTCTGGAGTCTATGGTGTTCCCCGACCCGGTTATCGGCGTCGCTGTGGAGCCCAAGACACAGGGAGACATAGACAAGCTTTCGATGGCGCTGGCCAAGCTTTCTGAAGAGGACCCGACGTTCACCGCCGAGACCAACCAGGATACAGGCCAAACCATCATCAGCGGTATGGGTGAGCTTCACCTTGACATTATTATAGACCGTCTGCGCCGCGAGTTTGGCGTAGAAATCAACCAGGGCGCTCCGCAGGTCAACTACAAGGAGGCGATTCGCGGGACATATCAGATCCACGAGACCTTCAAGAAGCAGACCGGCGGCCGCGGCAAGTACGCCGACATCGTTGTGGAGTTCTCTCCCGCCGACGAGGGCGTCACAGGGTTGCAGTTTATCGACGAGGTCAAGGGTGGCAATATTCCCCGCGAGTATATTCCCGCTGTGGAGAAAGGCCTCAAGAACTCTATGACAACGGGCGTACTGGCCGGTTACCAGCTGGTAAGCCTCAAGGCCCGCCTGATAGACGGTGCCTATCACCCTGTGGATTCAGACTCGCTTTCGTTTGAGATTTGCGCCAACATAGCATACAGAAATGCACTCAAGAAGTGCTCTCCGGTGCTGATGGAGCCCATTATGAAGCTGGAGGTAGTAACCCCCGAAGAGTATATGGGCGACATTGTTGGCGACCTCAACCGCAGGCGCGGCCAGATTCAGGATATGGACAGCAAAGGCAACGCCCGCATCATCAAGGCCCTTGTGCCGCTGGCAGAGCAGTTTGGCTATGTCACGGTGCTCAGGACCCTGTCCAGCGGACGCGCCACCAGCTCTATGGAGTTCAGTCACTACGAAGAGGTGCCCACACCTATTGCAAAAGAGGTTGTGGAACGTCAGGGACGCATTTTTATTGGTGAATAAATTCAAATAAATATTTATATAATGAGCCAGAAAATCAGAATTAAATTGAAATCTTACGACCACGCGTTGGTGGACAAGTCCACTGACCAGCTCGTAAAGACAGTCAAAGCTACTGGCGCAGTTGTCAGCGGTCCTATCCCTCTGCCTACCGACCAGAAGATTTTCACTGTAAACCGCTCTACTTTCGTTAACAAGAAAGCCCGCGAGCAGTTCCAACTCAATTCTTTCCGTCGTCTGGTTGACATTTACTCTTCCAACCCCAAGACCATCGACGCGCTGATGCGCCTCGAGCTCCCCAGCGGTGTGGACGTAGAGATCAAAGTCAACTAATCGCAGCGAAAAGATCAAAACACACTACTAGTTCCGGATAGTTTGCATATATTTGCACCGGAAACGGTCCCTTAGCTCAGTTGGTTAGAGCATCTGACTCATAATCAGGGGGTCGCAGGATCATGCCCTGCAGGGACCACAAAAAAGCCGCAGTGATGCGGCTTTTTTTGGTCCCTTAGGACCCCTAATTTACTAGGGGACTCTGTCCCCTAAAACCCCTGCGGCGCAAGGCGCCGGCCGCAGTGATGCGGCTTTTTTGTATCCCGAAGGGACCCCTAGGAAGGCTCTATTGTGGGAGCTATCGTGCCAAAGTGACGTCAAGCGGGGAGGCTCTGTAAGCCCTTCTGGGGCAGATTGACCTGTCTGGAGAGGCTTAAATGACGCTTGACGACAAGGTGACCTTCGCTGTAGCCCCTTCTGGACCGCTTTGGCTTGACGTCACTTTTGCACGTCTGGCAGAAGGGATGAGGGGTGACGGGGATATTGTGCTTTTTAGCTGCGCGTCAGTTTCTGAGTTCCGGTTAGAGGAGGGAGCGAAGCGACCGACACTAATTGAGCCCGTCAACGACGTTACAGGTGCCTGTCAGGCGCCAATCGGCAGCAGCCGATAGCGGAAGCCGGGCAGGGTTGGCCTGTGTGCGAGAAAGGCTGGAGCGGCGGGTCTGGGCAGCGCCCAGCAACATAGAGGCGTCGCGGCGAAAAGGAATGAAGAAACGGTTAAGCGCGCAGCGTTAAGAAAAGCACCTTCCCCGGAGGCCCTCATCCTTGCTGCCAGAGCAGAGAAACAATGTTTCTACGCGATCGGCTTTTTGTAGGCGCGGCGGCGCATATAGGGGGTGGCCTCGTAGGCGCCGAACAGGGTCTGGACCTTGTAGTTCTCTTCTAGCTGGGGGTTCATTATGATGTGCTTCACGCCGCGGTGCAGGCAGCCTTCGTGCAGCTGCTTGAACATAAGCGCGGGCACTCCGCAGGCCTGATACTCCGGAAGCACGCCTATGAGCAGCGCTTCCAGGGTGTCGTTGTTCTTGAGGGCGCTGAGCACGTGTATGAAGCCGAACGGGAACAGCTTGCCGTGGGCCTTCTTAACCGCCTTGGAGAGGGTTGGCACGCAGAACAGGAAGCCGACCGGCTTGTCTTCTTTATTCACCACAACCGAGATGAAGTCTTTGTCCAGAATGGGGACATAGGTCTTCAGGTAGTTCTTGATCTGCTTGTCGGTGAGGGGAGAGAAGCCGTGCAGCGGTGCGAACGCTTCGTTGTAGAGATGGAAAATCTCCATTCCGTAGCGGTCGCACATCTGCCGCATAGATTTGGGCTCCACGCAGTGCAGGCCAAACCGCTGCTCTATAAGGGAGTTGTACTGGAACATAGAGGGCAGCTCGGGCGGAATCTCCAGCAGCCTCTGGGTCCAGTCCACATCCTTTACAAAGCCCGCTTCTCCAAGCATACTGCCGTAGTAGGGGTAGTTGTAGATGCAGGTAAACGGGCTGATATGCTCGAAGCCTTCTGTGAGCAGACCTTCTTTGTCCATATCGGTAAAGCCCCACGGGCCGCGGATTTCGCGACGGCCGCGCTCCTTGCCCCAGGCCTCCACGGCGCCGATAAGCGCATCCAGCACCTCCCTGTCCTCTATAA
>JAFRRR010000095.1 GCA_017428035.1 Bacteroidales bacterium
AGCCGGCGTCATCGACCCGACCAAGGTCAGCCGCGTGGCTCTGGAGAATGCCGCTTCTGTGGCCGGTATGTTCCTGGCTACCGAGTGCGCCATTGTGGACAAGCCCGAGAAGGCTCCCGCAATGATGCCCAACCCCAACGCCGGCATGGACGGCATGATGTAAGCCGCCTGTCATTTTCAATCAGCAAATTGCCCTTTCCGATTCGCTACGGAGAGGGCAATTTCTGTTTTCTGTATTGTATGTACAGGGAGGTTTTTTTATTTTTGTGGAAATATATAGAATTCACGTTTATGAGTATCAGAGATTTATCGGGCGCTGCGGCGGCCGGCAGAGATTATGATGCACCCGTTTGCGAGGTGTTTTGTATGGCTCCCAGAAGAGTCGTGTGCGACAGCGAAGTCCCGACCGAAGCGACAGAGCTTGTAGAGGAGGAAGGAGGAAATTGGTAATTTTTTACAGGAGGAGCACTATGAAAACATATAAGAATGCAGCTATCTTACTACTGTCCGCACTGTTTGCGATGTGCGGCTGCCAGAGTGTGGAACCTTATGAAACTATCCCGGAAGACAAGGCCCAGCCCGAAACCCAGGCAGAGGCCAAGGTCTTTACCGCCACTATAGAAAGCGAAGAGGTGCCCGCCACCAAGACGGTTATGGACGCAGCCGGCAATGTGCTCTGGAGCCGGGGCGACAAGGCAAGCGTCTTTGCCGCCAGCACCCTCAACGCCCTGTATCAGGTTACCGACGAAAGCGCCGGGCAGTCTGCCGCTACCCTTAAGCTGGTTTCCGAACCTGCCGGGGAAGGAGAGTCAATAAGCGGCAACGTCGCCTTCTATCCCTATTCGGAGGGCGCGGCCATAAGCCAGAGCGGGAGCAGCTATGTGATAAGCGGCATCAGTTTGCCGGCTACCCAGACCTACGCGGCCTCCAGTTTTGGCAACGAGGCCTTCGCTATGGCGGCCGTTACCGCTTCTGCCAGTGCAACCGCCCTCCGTTTCAAGAACATACTGGGCGGGCTCAAGCTCCAGATCAAGGGCTCTGCTGCCATCGCCTCCATAAGCATCAGCGGCAACGCCGGGGAGGTTCTTTGCGGCGAGGCGGCAGTTACGGCCTCCGCCACCGGTGACCCCGCCATCTCCCTGACAGATGCAACCGCCACGGCCGTGACCCTGAGCTGCGGCTCGGGCGTGCAGCTGAGCCCTACCGAGGCGACGACATTCATAATAGCGCTGCCGCCCGTCAGTATGACCGCCGGCTTCACTCTGACGCTTACCGACACCGGAGGCGGCCAGATGGAGATAAAGACCAACAAAGCGCAGACCATCAAGCGCTCCAAGCTGCTCAAGATGCCCGCACTGTCGTATGTCGGAACGGTAGATCTGGGCCTGCCCTCAGGGCTCAAATGGGCCAGCAGCAACCTTTGCGAGAGCGGCTTTGCCAGCGCTCCGGAAGAAAGCGGGGACTATTTTGCCTGGGGCGAACTTGAGCCGTATTACGAAAGCGGCCACGCTCACGACAATCCCTGCACAAATTGGAGAGAAGGGAAAACAGGTGGTTATGACTACGATTCTTACAAGTGGATCGATAGTCGTCCATCAAATTCTTTTTACCTTACCAAGTACAACACAGACCCTGACCAAGGGGTAGTGGACGGTAAAACCCAGCTTAGCGATTACAACTACGCCGACGACGCCGCAAGGAAAATACTTGGCGGTGCATGGCGCTTGCCGACCATTGCAGAATGGCAGGAATTGATGGAAGAGTGCACTTGGACCTGGACAACCCTGAACGAAGTTAAAGGTGTGCAGGTTACCGGCCCCGGTGGAGGCAGCATTTTCCTTCCTGCGGCAGGAACATGGGCGGGGACGACATACTGGGCCGCTCCTTTCGGGGATTATTTGTCTGCCACAATTGCTCCACATACTGAAAGTAGTACCACATATGCATCATCAGTGTACTTTTATGCCTCTGATAATTCCGTAAATAAAAGCGTAACCCACAATGCCCGCTATAATGGCTGTTCTATCCGCCCCGTGCTGGGTTCCGTGACGGTAACGGGAGTCTCTATAGATCAGACCCCACCGACCCTTCTTGAGGGAGAGACCGCACAGCTCAGCGCCACCGTGCTGCCGGACAACGCCAGCTTTACGGACGTAAGCTGGCAGACGAGCAACGAGATGGTTGCCAAGGTAGATGCCTCGGGCCTTGTTACGGCCCGCTCTGCCGGAACAGCCACCATAACGGCCGTCACCACAGAAGGGGGTAAGACGGCGGATTGCGTGGTGACGGTAACTGCGCTGAACGACGGCTCTGTGTATCTGGAACTGCCGTCTGGCACCAGATGGGCCTCCCGCAACCTTTGTACAACAGGTTTTGTAGACAACCCCGAGGATTTCGGTGACTATTATGCCTGGGGGGCAACGACTCCGATCCGCTCCCCTTATAATTGGACAACCTATCCGTGGTGCAATAATGATATAGACACTCTAGACTATATTTACTTTAATAAGTACTATGATGGGAATTGGGATGGTGCTGACGGCAAAACGCAGCTCGACTATGATGATGACGCCGCAAGGCAAACCCTTGGTGGTGACTGGAGGATGCCCACTGCAGAAGAATGCCAGGAATTGGTTGAAAAATGCACCTGGACCTGGACTACTCTGAACGGCGTCAAAGGGATGCTGGTCACCGGCCCCAACGGCAACAGCATCTTTCTCCCCGGAGCAAATAACCTGGACGACGACTATTCTAATGATTCTTGGAATTACGGCTACTTTTGGTCGTCGACTCGCTCTACTGAAGATCCAAATTATCCAAATGCCCGGGCGTATGCTCTATGCTTTACGTCCGATTTTTGGGACTCTTTCGATCCGGAAGCGGATTTCGGCAGTATCTGGCGTTGCGAAGGTCTCAGCATCCGTCCCGTCCGGCGATAGATTTTTATTATCTTTGTGGGGATGGACGATGAAAAATATATGCAGATGGCGCTCGCCGAGGCCCGCAAGGCCCTGGAGCAGAAGGAGGTGCCCATCGGGGCGGTGGTGGTGGCGGGGGGCCGCGTGATTGCCCGCGCCCACAACCTCACCGAAACGCTCACCGACCCCACGGCGCACGCCGAGATGCAGGCCATCACCATAGCCACCGATTATCTGGGCGGCAAGTATCTGACAGGCTGCACTTTATATGTCACTGTGGAGCCCTGCCCTATGTGTGCGGCGGCCCTGAACTGGGCGCAGGTGAGCAAGATTGTATACGGTGCAGACGACCCGCGGCGGGGTTATTCGCTCTTCAGCCCAAGCCTGCTGCACCCCCGCACAAAAGTAACCAAAGGCATCCTGCAGGAAGAATGCGCCGCTTTGATGAAGGATTTCTTCAAGGAGAAGCGTGGCTAAACATTTTTGTTAGAATAAAATAGTTTATAACTTTGCACCCCCACAGTGAGATATGGTGTAATGGTAGCACTACAGATTTTGGTTCTGTCTGTCGAGGTTCGAATCCTCGTATCTCAACTTAGAAACCAACCTTTTAACGACACGTGGAACAGCCTCCTAGTTGCAATTTAGAAGCCCCTGCCGGCGATGGTAGTCTAGACGATTATCTGGCGGCAGAGATACTGTGTCGTCCC
This sequence comes from Bacteroidales bacterium, assembly GCA_017428035.1. Taxonomy (GTDB): domain Bacteria; phylum Bacteroidota; class Bacteroidia; order Bacteroidales; family UBA932; genus Equibacterium. The sequence continues at coordinate 3,629 of JAFRRR010000095.1, forward strand.
GCAATCAAACAGTCAAACCATAAAGTCGCATCCCAAAGATGCGGCCTTAAATAGCTTTATATGGCACTATTCCTTACAAAAGAACTTGACAACGAAGCCACCATCTACGTTTGGGAGATAACCGAGACCGAACAGGAGCTGATGGATGTGTGCTCCATCCCGAACAACGAGCTGGAAGAGCTCAGTATGATGCGCAGCGAAGCCCGCCGCAAAGAAAAGCTGGCTGTCCGCGCCCTGCTGAACGAGATTTTCGACGACAAGGTCTACCTGGGTCACCACGACAACGGCCGCCCGTTCCTGCACAATTCGGCAACCGAGATAAGCATCTCCCACTCCGACCGCTTTGTGGCCATCATAACCCACCGCGACGAGGCGCTGGGCATCGATATTGAGAGCCTGGACCGCGACTTCAGCGCAGTGGAGAAAAAGGTCCTCTCGGAAGACGAGAAAGACGATTTGGGCGACAGGAACCGCAAGCTGCAGCTCGCCATTATCTGGTGCGCAAAAGAGGCTATTTTCAAAAGAATGTCGCTGCTGGACGTGGATTATGCCGAGCAGATAGAGATAGAGAAATTCACTCCGCACGACGAGGGCGAGATAGAGGCTGTCTTCACCCACAAAGACGGCACCGAGATGGAGTTCGATCTGGAATATATGGTGTTTGAAAACCACGTTATGGTGTGGTTGGTTGGTTAATAATCCAAGACTATGCGCAAGTATTTCAATATTATAGCGACTGCGGCCCTTATTGCCGCAGTTTTTGCATTCGCCGGCTGCCGCAATCACTCTTCCAAGGCCAAGGCCGACCCCTCTGCCAACAAATATGCTATGCCCGAGGTGCCGGCAATGGTCACCGACACCGACGAGGTGCTGGACTACCTCACCGCACATTATTGGGACAAATTCATTTCTGCAGACCGCCCCGGGGCGCAGGATACATCTCTTGTGATGGGTTTTACCCACGAAGCCTTTGAAGAAATCTTCTACCAGTATGCAATGCTGCTGCGCGCCGCCAAGCCAGAGACGGGCCTCAAATCGGGCCGGGCCATTTTGAACAGTGTGGAAAACTGGCAGAAAGAGCATCCCGAGAGCACCCTTTGGAGCAACTTCACCGATATGTATTATCACATCTTGCAGGATCCCAACTCGCCCTGGCGCAACGAGGAATACTGCATTCCGCTGATAGAGAAGCGCCTCTCCAGCCCCTTCTCCACTGAAGAGCAGAAGCTTCGTGCAGAGAAAGAACTGCCGCGGTTCAACCTGAACCGCCTGGGAGAGAAGGCCGCCGACTTTGCCTTTACCCTGCGCAACGGCCGGCCCATGCGTCTTTACGACATCGACGCCGAATACACCATCCTCTTTTTCAGCAACCCCGGCTGCACCAACTGCCGCGAGGTGATGGAAACCCTGCAGCAACTCCCCGGCATAGACGATCTGATAAAGGCAAAGCACCTGGCGGTGGCCAATGTCTATCCCGACGAAGACCTTGGCGAATGGATAAAGTATTCTGAGATTTATCCCAAGAACTGGCTCAACGGCTACGACCACCTGCTGGCGGTGAACAACACGCCTCTCTATAACCTGCGCGCCATCCCCAGCGTCTACCTGCTGGACAAAGACAAACGCGTGCTGCTCAAGGACGTCCCCACCGACTTTTTAATGCAGTATCTGCCGCAGCTTTTCGGATTATAGGCCGACTCCGGTAACAAACTCGGCACGGGTTTTCCACTTGCCGTCCAGGTCCATATAGCGGCTGAATCGGCCGCCGAACTCCACTTCGAACCCGATGCGGAACACGTGGCACTGCAAGGTGAGCACGGAGCCGTATGAGGCCAGATGCTGGATATCGCCCATAGGGGTGCGGTTCTGCGCATAATCTACAAACGGCACCACGTTCACCCTCATCAGATAGATCAGGATGGGCACCGGATGCCAGTCATTTACGGCAATGGGTATGGAATAGTCGGCAGTGACCTTGAAATAATCGTTCAGGGGGATGTCCTTGTAGCCGCGCGGCAGCTTGGCCAGGTTCTTAAGGGCATCCGGGGTCAAATTATTGTCGAAACGCTTCTGGACCGATGCCGTCAGCTTCCATCCCTGCTCCAGCGTAAAGCCGGGCAGATAGCCGTAGGTATAGCCGTACACGGCCTTGCCGGCGTTGCGATATGCGCCCGTCTGGTATGCACCCTTGACCTCGGCTCCGATGCCCAGGCGGGGCATACGGTTCTGGCGGGTCTTGGGGAGCATAGTGTAATAGCGCACACCGGCAATTACATCGCCGCCCATATGGGATTTACCCTCTTGCAGATACTCATCTGTGGAGGTCTTGAACTCTATTCTGGGCAATATACCGGTCTGCCAGCCGCCACTGGAGAGGTTTATCTTGGTGTACAAGGCGCCCATAACCTCAACGGCCGGAGCACCGGTATCTTTAATGACCAGTTCGTCTCCTTGAGCACCTCCGGTGTAATCCAGCTGCCGCTTTGCCCGGTCATTGAAGTCTACGTTGATTTCGAATATGGGCCAGAGACCGCTGTACTGGAAGTTGAAGTGGCCGGCGTGGCGATGGTCGTGATATGAATAACCCATAATGGAGACCGCCGTTCCCAACTTGTTCTGCGAAATGAGCGTCAAGCCCGGCGACACCAGCTGGTAGATGTGGTCGTAGCTCATATTCATTATCCGGTACACGCCTGCATAGAACGGGCCCCAGGAGTGGATGTTGAAATAGTGGAACGGCTTGAAAAAGTTGCGCTCGGGCAGCGAATCTACCTTTGCGCGAAGCGCCGCGGCCTGGGCCGGCGACATTGCCTTTATCACGCTGTCGCTCTGGGCTGCAAAGCGCTCTGCCTCTGCAAATATGTACGGATTGTCAAACGAAGTATCTTCCCAAAGCAGGTCGCCGCGGGAGGCCTTGACCGGGAGATATCCCCGATGGTCGTAATCGGAATAATACAGCGTGCCGCTCCCCCTGTCAAAGTGGGCGTCAAACGCGCCAAAGCGGGCATTTGTAACTTTTGCAAGGGTGCGGCGGGCGGGGTCATACGTGAAAATGTTGGTGATTCCGTCCACGTCGCTCTCCAGCATCAGCCTGTCGCCTACACTCTGCAGATGCATGATCTTGCGGGTCTGCGGCTCTATCTCCACCTCCCAGGCTGCCGCAGCATCGTCTGCCGGGCGGGAATAGAGACCCCACTGGCCATCTCCGAGGATGGCATCGGCATAGATTCGGCCATTAAGCCAGGCGGTGCTGTGTATCTGTCCGCCGCCGGGAGCGGGAATAGACGCCTGTTCTTTAAACTTGTCGGCATCCAGAAGCACCACCTGCGACCCTCCTGCAGGCAGATATTCGGTGACGGACACCGTATTGCCGTCGGGAGAATATGCCGGATTGAAATAGCGCGTATGGTGGGTCAGGGTGCGTATGCGGCGGGTGTTCAGGTCATAAGAGCGGATCACCGAATAGTTTTTCAACTCCCAGCGCGGGTGGGCAACGATTTCGCTCCAGACCAGAGTGTGGTCGTCTTTCTTTATGATGGGGCTGGTAAGGCTCTTTTCTGCGAAGGGACGGATTGTCCGCTCTTTGCCGGCGGTGTCTATGGCCACCAGCTGACTGTAATGCCTCAGGCCGTTCTTTACCGCCACCATACTGCCGTCTTCCACCGGAAGAAGCGAGTGATAGATGGCATAACGGTCGCTGGGGTCACCTGTCACCTGGTCAAATGCTGTATAGGGTTCCCGCATTGCATATTCCTGCTCCCACTTTTGAGTGAAATATGCCACCGCTCCCCTGAAATTCTTGCGGCGGGTGCGGCCGGTATACCGCCTGTAAACCGTGTTCAAAACGCCAAGGTCAACTCCGACTTTGGTGAAATCGCGATAAATGTCGCCCATCACGTGGTATTCGGAATGATCCCGCATAAAGGTCTCGATGATATATCCGAAGGCGTATTTGTTCGGGATGAAGTTGTAGTAAGACCCGAAGCGGTATGTGTCGTAGCTGTGTATCCTTCCCGAGAGGAAATCGGCCTTGTGGGCCATCAGAAAGTCGGGGTCGCGGCCGCGGCCGGTCTTGGAAAAGTCGGTTTCGGAATGCACGGCGTCGCCCTCAAGCTCCCAGCCGGAGGGGTAGAACCCCATTCCAAGGCCCACGCTCTGCTCTCCCAGCAATGCGCGGAATACGGCAAAGGCTCCGGTGGTGAAATGGGTGCACTGACTCACGTGGCGGCCTTCGTGCACAGCCAGCTGGTGCACCCAGTCGTCGGCATAGCCACGGTTAAACGGCGGGGTGGTGTAGATGTCCACACGGCGCGGAGCCCACGCCACAGTGGCGTTGCTGATAAGGGCATACGGATGGAGAATGAGCGGCATATGTGCACCTTCTAAACGATGAGCCTCCTGCACCCGCGGCCGCTCCAGTTCAAAATTATAGAGGTAGGTGCGCGCCAGGGAGTCCATCCCCCGGGGATATATCACGTCAAAGTGGTCGCCTTTGATGGTTTTCCACCGCAGGCCGCCCGGGTCTGCGCCCAGCGTGTAATACTGCGCAAACGCCCCTTGAGAGAGCGCCAGGCACAGAATCAACGCTATGAGTATCCTACCGGGCTTCATCCTTGAAATAATTATAAACCTTGGCCGCCAAAGCCTTGCCCACCACCGCCTCCAAATCTTCCAAAGAGGCCTCACGGACGCGCTTGACGCTCTTGAAATGTCCAAGCAATTTGGCAGAGGTCGCCTCGCCGACGCCCTGAATCTCTGCAAGTTGCGAGCCAATCTGGCTCTTGGAGCGCAAGCTGCGGTGAAAGGTGATGCCAAAGCGGTGCGCCTCGTCGCGGATTTGCATAAGCACTTTGAGCGAGGTGGAGTTCTTGTCCAGGAAAAGAGGGTAGGGGTCGCCGGGGCGGATTACCTCTTCCAGCCGCTTGGCAAGACCCACCACGCACAGCCGGTCGGCGATACCCAGCTCCCGCAGCGCCTCCAGGGCAAAGTGCAGCTGGCCGCGGCCGCCGTCTATCACTATCAGCTGAGGCAAGTCCTGCCCCTCTGCCATAAGACGCGAATAGCGGCGGTTTACGACCTCTTTCATGGAGGCGAAGTCATTGGCTCCCACCACAGTCTTGATCTTGAAATGACGGTAGTCTTTTTTGCTGGGACGGGCATCGCGGAACACCACGCACGAAGCCACCGGATTCGTTCCCTGTATGTTGGAGTTGTCGAAACATTCTATATGCTTGGGAAGATCCTGCATCCCGAGATCGCGCTGCAGGTTTTGCATCACCTTCTCGAAATACTCTTCCGGGTTGACCTTCTCTTCGTGGCGGGACTTCTCTACCTTGAGCGCAGCGGCATTTTTGGTAGAGAGGCGCAGCAGCTCCATCTTGTCGCCTCTGGCGGGGACAATCAGCTCCACGCCGTCGAACTGCTGGCCGGGAATCATAGGCACGACCACCTCTTTGCTAAGATCTCCGAACTTGGATATCATCTCTGCCATAAAGGCTGCCAGGACATCTTCCTGCGGCTCTTCTATGCGGGCCTCCAGCTCCATATTGAAGCTCTGCACCACGCACCCCTCGCGAATTCGCATAAAGTTGCAGAAGTGCTCCTGCCCCTCGCTCACAATAGAGAACACGTCGGTGTCGTGCATAGTGTTGTTCACTATGGGGGACTTGGCGTAGTGCCTCTCCAGCAGCGCCACGCGGTCTTTATATACCTGCGCCGCCTCGAACCTCAACTCGGAAGCAGCCTGGGCCATCTTTTCGCGGTTGTCGCGTATCAGCCCCCGGGCTCCGCCGGAGAGCAGCTGCTCCACGGAAGATATCATTTCGCCATATTCGGCGGCCGAAACGCTCCCCACGCAAGGGGCGCAGCAGCGGCCAAGGTGGGCATTCAGGCACACCTTGAACTTGCCTTTGGCAATGGAGTCTTCGCTGAGGGCCAGCTTGCAGTTGCGCAGCGGATACAGCTGCGCTATCAGATCCAGCATAGCGTGGGCATAGCCGGCATTGCTGTAGGGGCCAAAGTAGCGGCCGCCGCCCTTGGTCATACGGCGGGTGAGCATAACCCTTGGGAAGGGTTCTTTCTTTATTACAATCCAGGGATAGGTCTTGCTGTCCTTGAGCAGGATGTTGTAGCGCGGCTGCAGGGTCTTTATAAGGTTGTTTTCAAGCAGCAACGCGTCCTGCTCGGTCTCCACCACCGCAAACATCATATCGGCGATTTTAGAGACCATTGCGCGCGTCTTGCGGTCCAGGCTCTCCGGCGGCCGGAAATACTGCGACACCCGGCGGTGCAGGTCCTTTGCCTTGCCCACATAAATCACCGTACCGCTGCTGTCCAGAAAGCGGTAAACCCCTGGGGTGTGGGGCAGCAGGCGGACTTTTTCCCTTACATTCACTCGGTGAGGGCCTTAATGCTTTCGTTTATCCAGTCGTACTCTTCCTGGTGGCCGTGGGCACGGAACATATTGGCCAGGTAAGACGCGTATTGTATCTCGCGGTCCAGCGTTTCCTCGTCAAGCATTGCCCCGTGGAACTCCTGCATTGAATATACCATCGACTTCAGCGACTCGTCCATATAAGCGCGGGCGAGTTTCTGCGCCTTGTCAAACTTGTCCAACTCCAGGTAGCAGTTGATGCTGGAGAGCACCTCATATTCGTTGCTGCCGCGAATCAGGGCAATGTCATATGGCATATTCTTTTCGGGGGTAACCTCGTAGCAGCGGTCCAGCACGGCCTCGGCCTCTTCTGTGCGGTCCTCTTCAATGAGTTTGATGGCCACCTGGTTGAAGATGCCGCGCACCGGAGTCACACTGCTGAAGGCGTAGAGGTTGAAATAATCATAGTTGATGGTGGTGTCTTTCTGGCTGTCAAAGCGGTAGCCGTTCATCACCAGATCCACCATCTTGTCGGTATTCATCTGCTTGGCGGAAGAGCCCTGCGGGCAGTCTATCGGAACAATCTGATAGGCATAGCCGTCAAACTGCAGCCACTTGGCAATCTCAAACGTGCAGTCGCCGTTCTGGGACACGAAATAGATGGGGCGGTCCCATTTGTAGTTGGCCAGTATATCCAGCAGGATAAGGTCGGTTTTGGTGATTGTGGTGGCACTCTCGGGTATCTTGAGCACCAGATAGTCCACCATCTTGTCCCTGTCCTTTTCCAGCACCAGCCCGTTGGCCAAGGCTGCCTCCTTGTCCACCGGCACCACTATGGTGTGGGTGGCTATGAAGCCGGCGTTGCCGTTGCGGTATTTGGGATTGGTGAATATGGATATCACATCCTGCGCCGAAACGGGGCCGTCCACGGCGTCCACCACCCGGATAAAGTCGTTGGTGCCATAGAGATAGTCCTTTCTTGGCAGCGAGATGGGCAGCGGGGCCGACTGGTTGCTGCGGCACTTCATCTGGTCTATATACCAGTCCATACCCAGCAGCGAGGTGTTCATAATGCGGATGTCGGGGCGGATGCTCTCCACCTCCTGCGCATACCACAGGGGGAAGGTGTCGTTGTCGCCGTGGGTTATCAATATCGCATCCTTGCCGCAACTGTTCAGGTAGTTGTAGGCCTCTTCTACAGCGGTGTAGCGGCCGCTGCGGTCGTGGTCGTCCCAGTTCTGGCAACCCATCAGCACAGCCACCGCCACGGCCAGCGCAGAGGCCACCGAAGCGGATATGATGCCCTTGGGCCCGGATGCGCCGTTCTTGCTGCCGGCAAGCAGGCTGTCAAAGGCGTCCTTGAGCGACATCACCGCCAGGCCAATCCAGATGGCAAACACATAGAACGAGCCGGCATAGGCGTAGTCTCGCTCGCGCGGCTGGTACGGCGGCTGGTTCAGATATATGATGATGGCGATGCCGGTGAGGATAAACAGCAGGAAGGTGACCCAGCCGTTGCGTCCGTCGTGACGCAGCTGGAAGAACAAGCCTATCAGGCCCAGTATCAAAGGCAAGAAGAAATAGTGGTTCTTGGCCTTGTTCTTCGCTATATAGTCGGGGGCTACGCTCTGGTCGCCCAGGCGGATTTTGTCCAGGAATTTGATTCCGCTCTCCCAGTTGCCGCAGCAGGGGTCGCCCGGAGTGGTGCCCTGAAGGTCGTTCTGGCGGCCCACAAAGTTCCAGAAGAAATAGCGGAAGTACATATAGTTCAGCTGGTAGTCAAAGAAGTAGCGCAGGTTGTCCCGCTGTTTGGGCATCTGCGTCTTGCGCATAGAACCGTCTGCCATACGCACCGCCTTTACATTGAAGTCGCCGTTGGTGTAGGCGTCGTAGAACTGCTCGTGCATAGACGACTGGGTGCTCCACAGGCGCGGGAACAGCATCTTGGCGCCGGCTGGATAGTCGGCAGCCAGCGGCTTGGGTGTCTTATAGTATTTGCCGTCCAGCTGGGTCCAGTATTCATCTTCTTTGATGTCGTATACAGACTTATAGCTCTCGCCGTAAATCACCGGCTTGCTGCCGTACTGCTCGCGGTTTATGTAGCGCACCAGCGTGTAGGGGTTGTCAGGGGAATACTCGTTTGTGGGAGGGTTTGCATTTGCACGGATCACTATCACGGCAAACACCGAATAGCCTATCAATATGCAGGTAAGGCACAGCAGGGCAGTATGGGCCACCGGCTTGTTATTTTTGCGGAACACCGCCAGCAGCAAAAAGCACAGCGCGAATATCAGCAGGCTGAAAATGGCGGCGCCCAGGTTGAACGGCGCGCCCAGCCCGTTCACGAACCAGCGGTCCACGGTGGCAATCAACTTGGGTACGCCGGGGATGATCAGGAACAGTATCAGCGCCAGCACCAGGCCGGATATCGCCAGCATCAGCAGACCTTTCCAGATGGTCATCTTCTCGCCCTCGTGGCTTCGGTAGTACCACACGAACACTATCACCGGAATCACCAGCAAGCTGAGCAGGTGGATGCCTATGCTAAGGCCCAGGATTAGGGCTATGAACACTATCCAGCGGTCGTTATAGGGCTCTCCGTAGTGCTCTTCCCACTTGAGGATGGCCCAGAACACTATGGCCGTGACCAGCGACGACATTGCGTATACTTCGCCCTCCACGGCAGAGAACCAGAAGGTGTCGGAGAAGCAGTAGGCCAGCGCCCCGGCCGCTCCGGCCCCAAGTATGGCTATGGCACTGCCGGTGGTGAGGGGTTTGAGCCGTTTTTCCTGGATCCTGCGGCCAAAATGGACGATGGTCAAAAACAGGAAAAAGATGGTGAAGGCACTGCACATCGCGCTGCAGCAGTTCACCGCCGCGGCTGCGTGGGCACTGTCGGTAAAGATGGTGAAAAAGCGCGCAACCAGCTGGAACATAGGGTTTCCCGGGGGGTGACCCACCTCCAGCTTATAGGACGATGCTATGAACTCTCCACAGTCCCAGAAACTGGCCGTCGGTTCTATGGTAGAGAGATATACAAAAGACGAGATAGCAAGAATCGCGATGGCCACGATATTCTTGATTCTGTCGAACAATTTTTTCTCCATATCGATAAGCGTATAATCCCACAAATTTAGCAATTAGTTTTTAACTTTGCAGCCGAGTAAGCGCTTTGAATATGGCAAACGACTGGAAAGACCGCCTGGGCGTCGTGTATTCGACAGATCCCAACTTCAAATATGTCACCAAAGACGATCTGGTGCAGGAGGCCGAAACGCTGGAGCCTGCGCGCCAGAAGCTGGTCGTAGCCATTGACAGGCGCAACCGCGGCGGCAAGCAGGTCACGGTCGTGAAGGGCTTCGTGGGCCGCGAAGAAGATCTGGTGGCGCTCTCAAAAACGCTCAAGACCAAATGCGGCGTGGGCGGCAGCGCCAAAGACGGCGAGATTTTGATTCAGGGCGATATGCGCGACCGCGTGGTGGAGATTCTGCTGGCGGCGGGCTATAAAGCAAAGCGGGGCAATTAATTTCGGGATATGTTTTCTCTTTTGCAGGCGATAGGCAGCGACTGCTGGCAGTCCAGCGAGCTGATGACGGTCATAGTCGACAGCTTCCCGTCTACCGTGATGGAAAGCCATCCCGCCCTTACGACCTACGCCCTGCTGCTGTGCCTGCTCTATTTCCTGATTTTTGTAGAGAACTCTTTCATTGCCATACTTCTCTCCTGGCGCTCCCTGTTCAACCGGCTGGCGCTGGAAGACACTATGGCCAACAAGAACCTGACATACGCCATAAACAACACCGCCCTGCTGTGTCTGCCGCTGCTGGCGCTGGCGTTCTATTTTTTGAACATTTCGCAGCTTAATTTCATTTTTATACTGGCTATGCTGGCCGGTTTTGCGGTGCTGCACATTGGTCTTATGTTGCTGACTGGCTGGCTAAAACGCTGTCCGGAGATGATGCGCACGCTGCAGATTTGTGACCGTGTTTACGTGATTGTGTTCACAACTGTTGCCTTGCTGGTGCTCCTGGCGGGCAGGCTGCCCTTTGATTTGCCCTACGCGGCAAGCGCCATAATACTTGGCGTTACACTTTTAATCTTGTTTATTTTGCTCTCTGTGAGGAGTTTCAAGATTTTTAAAGAAAATAATTGTTCTATTTTATTTTGGTTTTTGTACCTTTGCACGCTCGAAATTCTACCCCTTGTGCTAATTATTTGTGCACTGACTAGAATATGATTGATTTAAGAGGAAAGAAAATCCTGGTTGCCCAACCGGCCCCCAAGAACAATTCGCCATACGCAGAGCTTGAGACAAAGTATCGCCTCTCGTTCGATTTCTGCCCGTTTTTTACAGTAAACCCCGTTTCCACCCGCAGTTTCAGGGGACAGCACGTAAATATTCTGGACTACACCGCAATAGTTTTCACCTCCCGCAGCCTGATAGATTCCTTCTTCCATATCTGCGAAGAGACCCGCGTCACAGTGCCGGAGGATATGAAGTATTTCTGCCAGAATCAGCAGATTGCCCTGTATCTTCAGAAATATATCGTCTACCGCAAACGCAAGATTTTCTTTGGCGACGGAAAGCCCCTGTCTGTTGTGAACGCGATTGGCGCAAAGCATAAAAACGAAAAGTTTCTGATTGCCTGCACCGACGGATTGCGTCCCGATATGGCCAAGGCCTTTGAGACCGCCGGCCTCAAATACGGCAGCGCCGTGTTTATGAACACCGTGGTTAGCGACATCAAGCATCTGGACCTGTCTTCTTACAGCGCGCTGGTGTGCTACAGCCCCTGCGACGTGCGCTCGCTGCTGGAGAATTTCCCCGAGTTCAAGCAGGAGAATCTCTTGCTGGCCACCTTTGGCGTGAACACCGCCAAGGCCGCCAGGGATGCCGGTCTCAATGTGGAGATTATGGCACCCACGCCCGAGGCTCCCTCAATTGCCCAGGCGCTGAACCTCTACTGCAGCAAACTGTAATCTCCCCCCTGCGGGCCGGTTATGTTTTCGTTTCCCAAAGAACAACGCCTGAGGCAGCGCGAGACAATTGCAAATTTGTCCGCCAAAGGTTCTCCGTTGTTCAAATTCCCGCTCAAAGCCTATTGGATGCCGGGTGGTGCCGATGTGTCGCGCTATGCCGTGGCCGTGCCCAAAAAGAGCTTTAAACGGGCCGTAAAGCGAAACCTGCTCAAGCGGCGCATCCGCGAGGCCATCCGCCTGAATCAGGCCGAATGCCTGGGCGGTTTCTGCGGAGACTATCTGTTTGTATATATCGCCAAGGATATCTGTGAATTTCCCGTGGTTGAGGCGGCCGTAAAGGAGATCCTCACCAAAAGCCGGCAGCAATGACGCCAGACTCTCATAGCGATGCTCGCGGCGGGCTCCACAAGGGCAAGCACCACCACGAGGGCGAAGGCGAGGCGCGCCGCGTGTCCCGCTTTTTAGCCACAGAAACCCTGCCCCCCTTTCTGCGGGTGGTGCGGCGCGTTGTCAACTGGCCGTTCCTGATGCTCATCAAGCTGTATAAGCTCCTGTTGTCGCCCATTATGGGCCGCAGCTGCCGCTTTACCCCCACCTGCAGCACCTACACCTACGAGGCCATAGAAAAGTACGGCATCATCAAAGGCGGCCTTCTGGGCGCCTGGCGCATCCTCCGCTGCAACCCCTGGGGCGGCAGCGGCTACGATCCCGTACCGTAAACGCGTCCGTTTCCGCAAAAGCGCTTAGCCCCGACGTACAAAGGAAGCCGTTCTGTATTTCCGTGAAGCATAAGCACGCGACCCCCGCATAGAACGCTGTCTACAGCATAGAAGCGTGCTTATAAGGCCGATATCAGGGGTTCGCGCACGTCCTCACCCTCAAGACCTGCATCTAAGGCACACCACGGTGAGCGTGGCGGACGAAAATCCCGAAAAGCAACTACCTGAAATCGTTGCGACGCGAGGATATTTCTAACCGGCTGAGCTATAGGCTATTAGCGATTAACCATCGTCTCATTCTCGAAATAAAATGGAGATTGAGACGAGCACTCAACGAAACCCGCTGATAATCAGGCGAGTGCCAAACCGCTTCGTCGCAACGTTTGTTGTTTACTACCGCGGGTGGGAGAGAAGGGGGGCGAGGCCAAGGGCTGTGGCAACAAGGGCGATGGCCGGCAGCAAATACATCTGCCAGCCTTTCAAAAAGACAATGACGCGCGACAGGAGGTCGCTCCAGAAACTTCCCTTGACGAGCCAGCCCGGGGCTTCGGGCAAGGTGGGGGAGAGCAGCACCAGCGCCATCAGCAGCCCACCTGCCGCCAATCCGGCCAGCAGGGCGGCCAACAGGCGCGCACGGCCCAGGCGGCGCTCCGCGCATACCGCCGCCTTGATTTTTTCAACAGCCTCCAGTCTGGCATTGAGTTCTATCATAAAGTCCTCTCCATTGGGAACGGACGGTTTATTCTCTCTTAAAAACTCTTCTATCTCTTTCATAACCGAATGTGTTGTTTAAGGTGTTTGCGGCCAGACGAAAGCCAATATAATACCGTCCCGATGGGGGCGCGCATCACTGCAGCTATATCTTTGGCCGGCATATCTTCAAAATAATGGAGCACTATGGCGGTGCGCTCTTTTTCCGGAATCAGGGCCAGCGCCCGCTGCACCTCGTCCCGGCGGGACGCGGCCTCTTCTGTGGCGACTGTGTTTGTAATGCGGCCGGCCTCGGGCGATTCTATATCCTCGGAAGCCAGCGGCGTTCTGCGGGTATGGTCTATAAAGCAATTGTAGGCGATGCGGAATATCCAGGCCATGAAATTGCCCGAAAATGCGTCGGATTTGACATAGGCCTTGACCAGCGCTTCCTGGGCCAGATCATCCGCAAGAGCGGTGTTTCCGGAGCACAGCGATGCCAGGAACCGCCTGAGCGGGCCCTGACATCCTCTTACCTCGGAGATAAACCGTTCCCGGGTCATCTTACTGCCGCTGTGTCATCTCCTGCTCTTGCGCCGCAATCTCTTTGGCGAGCATTTTCTTGCCCACGAAATAGACGGCCAGCAACGACACGCCTATTGCCAGCAGCACGCCACCCGCGAAAACCCCCAGGGGTGCAGGACTTTCTGACAGTTGCCAGCTGGATGCCTTTGAGGTAATAATCCCCATCACCAGCAAGGCTACGCCTATCAGGGAAGTTATGCAGGCACACGTGAGCCTTTTCAGCAGCTTCTCTTTAAGTGTTAACGGTCGCTTCGCGCCTTTTAACAACTCCGGGTCAATCTCTTTGCCGGCCTCAAGTGCCTTGAGCATAACTTCGGCCCTTTTGTTTGTCTCGTTAAGGCGAACCCGGTTGTTCAGCCAGATAATCAACACGGGCAGCGCAACGCATATGCCCAGCGTAACTAACAGATCCCAATTCATACTATCAATAATTTTAGTTTAACCACTTGTATAACGCAAAACTATCGCGTTTTATTGGAAAAATAAAAGGGCCGGCTTTTCAGCCGACCCTTGTTATCTGAACCCTGACGGGGGATTATTTCTTGCTGACTGCCTTCTCGGCGGCCTTGGCCTCGCGCTTGCGGTTGAGGTCGTACATGATGGGCGTACCGATGAAGATAGAAGCGTAGGTACCTACAATCACACCCAGGGTCAGGGCCACTGCGAAACCGCGGATGGACTCGCCGCCGAAGATTGCGATGGCGAGCAGCACGATGAGGGTGGTGATGGAGGTGTTCAACGTACGGCTCAAGGTTGCGTTCACGGCGTCGTTCACGTTGTCCTTGAGAGAACGCTTG